>CAYNRM010000013.1:0-13136 GCA_964399555.1 uncultured Gammaproteobacteria bacterium
CACCATATTTTGTTCAGCAATATACATTTCAAAAAACTTCTCCGGAACTTCCTTTTTAACAGTTTCCGACATAGTCGAATTACTAACCTCAGCATCCAAAACAACAACATTCGGATTTGCCTTAACTAATTGAGCCAGAATATTCCCGTAAGCTTTTCTAGTTGCTACAATGTCACCAATTTTATATTTTGTCATCCCGGACATGATCCGGGATCCAGATTTAGCAGAGATTGCCGCACCACTTCGTGGTCTCGCAATGACGCTGGGAAGGACAACTTTTCCAACAACCTTATCAAACTCACCAATTTCCTTAATTGCTTCTTCAAGTTTATCAGCCGGAACCGCCTTACCATGCCAACCATCCATATTTTCAAGGAAAGAGACACCTTTTCCTTTTAAAGTTTTAGCAATTATCATTTTAGGCATTCCTGATCTATCCTCTTGAATCTTCTTCATAGTCTCCCAAATCTTTGGAATGTCGTGCCCATCAATAACCCAACTCTTCCATCCAAATGCCTCAACTCTATCCTGATAAGTCTTCGTGTCATGCCCCAGTAAAGTTTCACCCCTCTGCCCCAAACGATTAACATCAATAATCCCAACTAAATTATCAAGTTTATAATGAGTCGCCAAAGCTAAAGCCTCCCATACCGAACCTTCAGCAACTTCTGAATCTCCCATCAAAACGAAGGTCTGGTAATCCAATTTTTCCAATTTCGCATTTAATGCCATCCCTACTCCTATTGATAATCCTTGACCCAAAGACCCCGTTGCCGCCTCAGTATATGGAAACTCCATAGTCGGATGTCCTTCTAGCCTGCTTCCAAATTTTCTTAAAGTTTTTAACTCCTCTTCCGATACCTTACCTGCTGCTGCATAGAGTGAATAAAGTAGCGGTGATGCATGCCCCTTTGAGAAAATTAACCTATCATTGTTAATGTTCTCCGGATTATTCAAATCAGCTTTAAAAAAACTACCAAACATCAAAGTCACCATCAAATCAGTTGCCGAAAGTGAGGACGTTGGATGACCAGTACCTGCTTCGGTCGTGGAAATCAGAATGTAATACCTTACTAATTTTGCTAGATTCTCTAAATTTTTCAGATCCATCTGGCCAGAATTATACCACCCCCCCGATGCACAATCCTAGACAAAACTTTGACACCCCAAACATCCACCCCGGGGGTGTAATATAAATATTTGTAAGAACGCTTACATTTTTATTACATGAATTTCAACTAATATTAGGCTCAGCAGTTTACGCTTTACAATATGAAAGCGCCCCTAACTGAGGCTGAGATCTTTTACCAGAACGCTCTTCAGACTCTTTCTAAAAGCCACATACCATTTATGGTCGGCGGAACCTACTCTTTAAAAAAGTACACCGGAATTGCTCGTCCAACAAAAGATTTAGATATTTTCTGCAAAGCCGGCGACTACCCTAAAATTATTAAGATTTTCCAGGAACAGGGATTCAAAACAACGCTGCATGACTCCAGATGGATTGCCAAGGTCTACAAGGACAAACACTACGTTGACTTAATCTACGGCACCCCATCGGGCATGTGGCAGGTAGGTGATTCCTGGTTTCAAAAAGCTTCTTGGGCAATAATCCTTGGAGTCCGGGTTAGGGTCATTCCCCCCGAGGAAATGATTCTTGCCCGCATTTATGTCCAAAGCCGCGATAGATACGATGGTGCAGACATCAACCATATTATTCTCAAACAAGGCGAAAAACTCGACTGGAAAAGAATTCTCAACTATATGGAATCACATTGGGAATTGCTGTTCTCCCAAGTTATGAATTTTCGCTTCGTCTACCCTTCCGAACGCGGCGCCATTCCAAAATGGCTGATACAGGAATTAGTACAAAGGGTTGAACAACAGCTGAATTTACCAATCCCCAAAGATAAAACCTCAAGAGGCCCGCTCATATCTCACGACCAATACCAGGTCGATATCAACAAATGGGGTTTCCACACAATCACTTTAAATTTAAATGGAAAAAAAGGATACTAACCTCCAAGCTTCGCTTGGTAAAAAACTACGCATCGCCGCCGTCGGTGATATACATATCCGTGCCGATTCCAAATTCTTATGGACTGAAAATTATGAAACTTTAAACCAGGTTGCCGATATCCTTTTACTTTGCGGAGACCTGACAAACCTCGGCACTCCCGAAGAAGCCCATATTCTTGCCTCTCTGCTGAAAAAACTCCATATACCTGTTGCCGGAGTTTTTGGAAATCACGATTATGCCAATGACCAGGCTGTCGAAGTCAGAAAAATTCTAAAAGAAGGAGGAGGATTTATTTTTCTGGACGAAACACCTTATGAACTAGAAGGCGTTGGGTTTGCCGGAGTAAAAGGCTTCGGAGGCGGCTTTGATAACCATATGTTAAGCGCTTTTGGAGAACCAATTCTGAAGCAATATGTTCACGAGGTGGTGAATGAATCCTTACAGCTTGAAAACCTAATCTCCCAACTCACAACAGATAAAAAAGTTGTTGTCATGCACTACTCCCCAATCAAAGAAACCTGCGTCGGCGAACCTGTAGAAATATACTCATTCCTCGGATCCTCTCATTTAGTCGAACCAATCAATAACCTAAACGCCGATCTAGTCTTCCACGGCCACGCCCACTACGGAACCCATCAAGGAAAAACCTTAAAGAATATCCCTGTCTACAACGTCAGCTTAGAAGTTATGAAAAAAGAAAATCCGGATAACCCGATCAAGATTTTTGAGATTTAACCCGCGGGTCAATTAGGTCTTTCTACTGATTCAAATGTCGGAACAACTTTCTAAAGGCGTTTTCATACTTCAATTGATTTCTGTTATTATTTTTCTGGCATGGCCTCACTCATAATCAAAATACTTATTACTGGAGGTACGATTGATAATTTGGATTACGAAGAAGAGGAAGATGCACCAAGTAATCATGAGTCGCTCATTCCCCCACTACTTGAGCAAGCAAGAATTTCTCTAGAATATAGTTATGAAATATTAATGCAAAAAGACAGTAGAGTAATGAAAGAGGCAGACCGTGAAATTATCCTAGATAAAATTAACTCTCTTACAGAGGAGAGAATTATCATCACCCATGGCACTTATACAATGCCAGGAACCGCGAAATATTTAGGCAAAGAGAAGTTGAATAAAACTATTATATTATTTGGAGCACACATTCCTGCAAATAAAGAAAATTCAGATGCTTTCTTTAATATGGGAACTGCCCTTTTAGCAGTTCAACTATTACCTAAAGGAGTTTACATCCTGATGAATGGAAAAGTATTTAATTGGAACAATGTGAAAAAGGATTTTCCAACAGGCTATTTCAAAGAAGAATAATTTAATAGGTAAAAGGGGTTACTTCCTATCACCTTTTTGCCAATCAGCATTTTTTAAAAACGGTGCAAACAAATCATCATCTATTTTAATTTTTAAATTCTCCAACTCCGACTCACTAGGGTTACGGTCTTGAAACTCGACATTCTTCATTTTCTCAACAACCGCTAGTGGAGTCTGCTCGCTGCCCTCACCCATCTCCAACACAGCAGCTGATGCAATTGAATCGGCAATATTTAATTTCTCATACACAAAGGGTCTCCCAAATAAATCCGGTTTTCCAATGTAATCATTCAAAGCCAAAAAACCGCTGTGAGCTAAAGCAATTCCAGTGACACCCCATCTTAATGGTGTAGTTTTACTGTCGGTTATCACAACTCCTAAATTATGCAATCCAAATTTCCGACTCAAATATTCCCTTATTTTATTAGCAGATTCCTGCGCGTTCTTCGGCCAAAGAATATAAAATCCATTTCCATTAGATTCATCAATCCCCGCCGACGCTGATAAAATATTATTAGTGATTGTAAAAGAAATATTGTATTTACTACTCGCTCTTGGCAAATAAAACTGGGAATTTTCCTGAATTAGTTTTTCCTTAATCTGCTCCCGTTCATCCTCCCCAATTTTCAAAATACTCCCTTCACAAATTGAAATAATTTTAGAAGTTACAACAACTATAGAATTATCACGTACTTCAGTAATATATTGATCAAGAATCTTAAAAAGATCTTTATCTTCCTCTGTTATCTTATGAGTTTTAATCGCGCTGACAATCATTTTGAAACTTTATAATGAAGAAGTATTGTACCGCTTTCATTTAATTTATCCAAACTTAAAAGTTCTAGCTGAATATTTAAATCACTCTCCGCAATTATCCCGTTACCAGAACCAAATATTTTCGGTTCAACAGTCAAGTAAATTTCATCAATCAAATTTGCCCTAAAGAATTCTCGATTCAAATTTTCCCCTGATAACAAAAGCATCTTCTCAAATCCTCTCTTTTCTAAATCTTTAACAATCTGCGAAACTGATCCATTAACAAATTCTAGTTGTCCAGAAGTCTTATCATTGAAATATTTTTCTGGATCATGTGTAACAACAATTCTTAATTTCTCCTCAGATAACTCCATATGAGGCTTTGCAGTTTCATAAGTTTTCCCTCCCATTAGAATTAATTCATACTCTGAAATAAGTTTTGAAAGATGCTGTTGATCCTCAGAAGACGCCCAAGATTGATCAGGCAATTTATGTTTTGTAGACTTTCCATCTACAGACAAAACCATAGCTAAAATAATTTTCATCTTTGTCATCCCGGATCCCGATCCGGGATCCAAAGTAATTTAGCCTGGATTCCGTGTCAAGCACGGAATGACAGATTCATTTGGTCTTCAACCACTTAACACCCAAATAAACCAGTGGTGTTTCAGCAACGGATAATGTGCATCTCAGTAACCAATATGGAATCAATAATCCGGTTATAAAAGTGAAGTTACTATTAAAACTCTGATCAAGCGCATAAAATGCGATACTCAAAAATAAAGCTGAATCAACAAACTGTGAAATAAAATTAGAAATATTGTTTCGAAGCCAAAGCTTACTTTTACCTAACTTCTCACGCATTAAAGAAAAGACATAAACGTCTAAGAAATCAGATATCGCAAACGCAATTATGGATGCAGCAGAAAACCTCATTGATAGACCAAAGATCTTGTCATAAGCCCCTTCATTTACCGCAAATCTAGCAGATGGTGGTAATGAAGTAGCCAACCAGGAGAATCCAAAAATTAGAAATATTACAAATAAACTGGCTCGAATAATACTTCTCGCCCTCTCTTTACCATGAACCTCCGTGATAATATCGTTAATTGTAAAGATTAACGGAACTACAAATATCGCCACGGACGCATTAAGTTTATAAAACCCAAAATCCCAAACCGGAAAAGTTTTACTTCCGAGAATTTCCGAAACAGCAATACAAAATATATAGACCGCTATCAGCAAATCCATTTTCTCGATTTTTAGAAAACTCATGAGGATATTTTAGATTATCGAAGAGTTGATCACAAGCTAACTGTTTTAATATCGTTTGCGCGTTCTTTGATATCTAGAGGGTATTTCCCACTAAACATTGAGGTATTAAACATTTCCTCTGGTAGCCCAGTTGAGCGAATCATCCCGTCATAAGATAAATAATTCAATGAATCTGCTCCAATATATTGTCTTATTTCCTCAATAGATTTAGTCGCTGCAATTAAATCTTTTTGTAGAGGAGTGTTAATTCCATAAAAATCCGGGTATCTCACAGGAGGAGAGGAAATCAAAACATGCACTTCTTTTGCCCCAGCGTTACGGAGCATCTTAACAATTTTGCCGGTTGTAGTTCCCCTGACTATTGAATCGTCAATAACAACAACTCTTTGCCCTTCTAGTATTTCTGGAACTGGAATTAACTTCATTTGAACTGATTTATCCCGAAGCCTTTGATCCGGCATAATAAAAGTCCGCCCTATATAACGGTTCTTAATAAGTCCCTGCTGATATTGAATTCCTGACTCCATCGAGTAACCAATCGCAGCCGGAATCGCCGATTCGGGGACGGGAATAACTACATCAGCCTTTATCGGATTCTCTCGAGCTAGAGTTTTTCCGAATTCCTGTCTAACCTGGTAAATTCTTTTACCCAAAAGTTTTGAATCCGGTCTGGCAAAATATACAAATTCAAAAATATCTAATTTCCTTTTTCCTTTAACCAAATTAAAAGTTTTAAGTCCGTCTTTGTTGGCCACAACCATTTCCCCAGGTTCTACATCTTTAATAAAAGTAGCGTTAATAGTATCTAAAGCACATGTTTCTGAAGAAAATGCATAACCGCCATTTAATTTTCCAACTGAAAGAGGTCTAATACCATAAGGATCCTGGAGGGCAATCATCTCATCTTTACTCATTACTAATAGAGCAAACGCTCCGGTAAAAAGATGGTAAGTTTCAGTTACGCTATCAGCCAAACTTTTTCCCTTAGCCATCTCACATTTTATAGCTTCATACATCATCTCTGAATCGTTGAGATGATTAATATCAACTCCGTTTCTAGTTAAGAAGACTTCCAAAGCCTCAGTCGATGGAAGGTTCCCGTTATGAGCTAAAGCAATTGGGTCGCCCGCTCTATGAACAGGTTGATTATGTTGATGAAGAGTACCCCCAGAAGTAGAATATCGATTATGCCCAATAGCCATCTCACCTTGTAAGTGGTCAAAATCATGCTCGGCATAAACCTGAGCTACTAAACCATTTGATTTATGTACATGAATTTTTTTGCCGTCTGAAGATGCAATTCCTGAAGATTCCTGTCCGCGATGTTGAAGAGAATAAAGTCCGAAGTAAACCTCGCGAGATGCAGAATGAGCGTTATATACTCCGAAAACTGCGCATTTTTCGTTAAGTGTGTCGTCGTCTCCGTTTGTAATGTTACAATGGTCGTCTTTAGACATCTTTTACCCCAGCTGGCAATTAGTGGCTATTAATTATAGGATATAGATTCCTAGTAATCAAGAGTGTAGTATAATTATTGATCCGAATGAGATATTTGTAAAGAGACAATATTATGACAAAAAAACTTTCATACGAGTCCGCTGGTGTTAAATACTCTTCAATGGATCCTGTCAAAAAAATAGCCCAGAAATCAGCCAAACAAACTTCACCTAATTTAGAAAAATTCGGTTTTAAAGAAATTTCCCAAAGCCGGGGTGATTCAGCCTATGTTTGGGATGAAGGCGATTCATACAAAGCTTTCGTTATGGAAGGTCTGGGAACTAAAAATCTGGTTGCCGATGAAACCCGAAAAGTTACCGGGAAAACTTACTACGATGCGATCGCTCAGGATGTTGTAGCAGCCAGCACCAACGACATTCTAGTTGTTGGTGCTCAACCAATGGTGGTAAATGCTTTCTGGGGATTAGGCAAATCAGAATGGCTCGACGATGAAGAGCGAACTCGTGATTTAGTTGCAGGTTGGGCTAAAGCATGTAATCTGGCCGGCGCCTCCTGGGGCGGCGGAGAAACCCCAACTCATCAAGGAATCGTCTACCCTGAGGTAATTGATTTAGGCAGTGCCTGTGTCGGCATAATAAAGCCCAAAGAACGACTGACCTTAGGAGATAAGTTGCAGTCTGGTGATGCAATCATATTCATTGAGTCAAACGGAATCCACGCCAATGGATTAACTCTGGCCCGAAAGGTAGCTGAGAATTTACCGGATGGTTTCGCTACAAAATTAAAGACTGGTCAATCCTACGGTGAGGCCCTGCTTTCCCCAACACATATTTATGCCAAAGCCATCTCCAAATTATATGATGCAGGCATTAATATTCATTACATGGTAAATATCACCGGCCATGGCTTCAGAAAAATAATGCGCGCTAAAGAGGAGTTTACTTACCTCATTGAAAACCTTCCTAAGGTAGATGAATTATTTAACTTCATTCAGGAACAATCAGAAATGTCAGATGAGGAAATGTACGCCACTTTTAATATGGGCGCTGGGTTTGCCATTATGCTTCCACAGGACCAAACAGAAAAAGTAGTTGAACTAATCAAAGAAGCTGGTTTTAAATCCTGGGTAGCAGGAAGAGTTGAAGCAGGCGAAAAACAAGTTATTATAGAACCACTAAATATAACTTATAAGTCAGACTCCCTAAATATCCGATGAGCAAAATAGTATTCAGGGGAAAAACCCCGGACAACATTCCCTACATTATCCGTTATCCAAAAAGAACAGATTTAAATGAACTTTGGAGATACATCAATGATCTCTCAAAAGAGAAAACTTATATCTCCTTTCAAGGAGAGGAGATTTCTTTAAAAGATGAGCGTATTTATATCAATTCAAGTTTGAAAAAAATCCGCGAAAAGAAGTCTGTTCAACTGGTTGTTGAAAGCGACAATAAAATAATTGGCATCTCCGGTGTCGACACTAAAGGCCGGGTTAATTTCCATGTCGGTTTATTCGGAATTTCTATTGCTAAAGATTTCAGAGGGAAAGGCATTGGAAAAAAATTAATTGAAACAGTTTTAAAGGAAACAGAAAACAATTTAAGCCATATTAAAATCATCCATTTAGAATGCTTTGCAACAAACGAAGCCGCTTGCAATTTATACAAATCAATGGGCTTTAAAGAATACGGCAGGTTACCCAACGGCATCGGTTACAAGGAAAAATTCGTCGACGAGATCCTCATGTACTATGAAACTAAGTCTTAAAGTTAACAATCAAAATCTTACTGCAGATTTAATTAAACCTGCAGAAATAAAAACGCTACTCCCGGCATTGATTTTCGTTCATGGCTGGAGAAGCAACAGAAGTGGCAATTCCAACAGAGCAGAACAAATCTCCAAACTTGGGTTTATCTGTCTGGCGATAGATTTACGCGGTCACGGCGATTCTGATGGATTAATTGAAGAATTCTCCAGAGCAGATCACATAGAGGACATCAAATCTGCATATAAGTATTTGTCCAATCTCCCAGAAGTTGATGAAAATAAAATCGGCATAATCGGCGCCAGTTACGGCGGGTATTTAGCAGCAGTTTCCCTTAATTACTTAAAATTCAACCGGATAGTTCTAAGAGTCCCTGCACTCTATTTTGACGATAACTTTAGTACTCCGACAGACAAACTCATTACCGGCGACCCCAAAGCCTTCAAAACCGCCGACCTATCCCCCAAAAACAGCCTCGCCCTAAAAGGCCTCTCAAACTTCCAAGGCGAAATCCTAATAATTGAATCAGAAAAAGACAAAATAATCCCCCACGAAGTTATAAGAAACTACACTGCCGTAATCGAATACAGAAGAAGCCTCACCTACAAAATAATGAAAAATACCCCTCATTCCTTAGAGACTAACCAACAAGAAAAAGAATATATCACCATTGTCACTAACTGGTTGACAGATAGAGAGGGCTTGGTCGTTGAAGTTTGAAACATCCTGTTCTCTAATCAGTCCTATAGTTTAACTTTGTTTCATCTATATAATATACTTTACTACTGATGAGCAACATATTACCCGAGATTGTTGGTAATTTTTGGCATAAAAAGAGGGTAGTAAAAACCCTGGAAAAACCAGGATTAGAACCCTCAACAGAGGGGGAAATTCCTTGGGATAAGTTCCGAAGATACTTCTTGCCACTGCCAGGCTCAATAGGACATTAAGGCCAGAGCAACTACATTTTGGTGATGTTTATAAAGGAGAACGTACCTCTGGAAAAGAGTTCACTGTACTTCCTATACACGTCGAAGGCTGGAAACGCAAAAGACACATGGAAGATCTGCTTTTATTATTAACGTTTAATACCAGTCACGAGGTAGTCGGAGTCAGAACATTATTCTTAAATCTGGACGGAACAGGTGTCGTTAAAGCTCACGGAGCAATAGCTATCGCCATATGTAGTGACGGTATCGGAGGAGCCCTCGAACAAGTTAGAGCTAGAACAGCTGCAGAGCTAGTCCTACTATATCAAGCCCACGGTAACGCTGTTACTCATGTTAGTGAGAGAATTGACGACGATAACCACAGAGTACTGAGTTCGCTAAAACAGCTAGCTGATAGTGAACCTAGTGATGATTTAGTAACTGCACGATATGCACACGCTTTGACTGATCGACCTCGCTGGGAAGCACTCTTTGTACCTGACAATGTTCCAACTGAAAAGGTAGGCAGCTTCATCAGCGGAAATGATATTCTTGTCTACCCGGATGGCAGCGAGAAAGAAAGAGGCTTTAACACCCAAAATAGACAGGTTTTCGAAATGACACGCACAAAGTCAGGTTCAGTACGATCCGAATGGAGTTATAAAGGCCTAGGCACAGCAGCTTGGGCAGCCTATGCAGACAGAGGTTTGTTTGATAAAACATTCATTCATGGCCGAATGGTTGAAGCTTTGAATCGTCCACCTGAATCATAAGTACTTTTTTGCTATTATAGATTAATGATCTGGCAAGACATAGTTCTCGGAGCTGCTCAAATTTTCTTCGCCCTTTCCCTACTCCCCTCAATTTTCTCCAAAGACAAACCCGCCTTGCTCACAAGCGCCTCAACCTCCTTCATGCTCTTCGTTATCTGTTATGTCAACTCCACTCTTAATCTCTACGGCGCGTCAATCGGATTATTTATAGTAGCAACACTCTGGGGAATTCTGGCAGTCCAGAAGCATCTTCTTAACAAAAAACAAAAAAGTTGATTTCTTGAAAATTAGGAGTACAATCGTTGTCATACGACTGAAAAACTGGTAAATACATCACCAGGCAGACCGGAACTCTACAATGGAGACTATCTCCTTTCCTCAATTGCGGGTCGAAAATCCAGACGAAGCTTAGAGTTAGTTTTCAGAACTTATCTACATGATCTTGAGGACAGAAAATTTCGTGGATATCCCGACGCGCAAAATAGAGCTTTTGATTACTGCCTCAGCAACTTCGATGCAATCATGATCGTTAGAACTAATAAGCGGCTCCCCAGAATAAGGCATGCTCTAATCGAATACGGTAAAAAACTAGGAATCAATACAGATACAGGTGAGTCGCATTCATTAGCCTCTTAACCTAAAGCCTTCTCTATGTTGGCTCTAATTCTTTCTTCAATTGGATACTCAACTACCTCAAACTCTTTACCGGTCAATTTCTCATAAACTTCTATGTATCTTTTTGCTAAGGATACAATCAATTCCTCACTCATCTTAGGCGGCTCCCCATCTCCTTTATAACCTTTTTCCGCATACCAAAGTCTTAAAAATTCTTTATCAAAATTCTCCGGTTCTTCTCCTTTATCAAATCGTGCTTGATAAGAATCAGCTTTCCAAAATCTCGAAGAATCAGGAGTATGCATCTCATCCATCAAAATTAATTCCCCATCAATCAGTCCAAACTCATATTTTGTATCAACTAAAATTAGTCCAGACTTCAAAGCAATTTCCGATCCTCTTTTAAATAATTTTATAGCAGCTTTCTCCATCTGCAAATAAATTTCACTTGAAACCAAATCAGATTTTAATATTTCATCTCTGGTTAATCGTTCATCATGCCCCCCTTGACCTGAAGGATCACCATGAGTTGTTGGAGTAATCACCGGTTCTTCTAATCTCTGATTTTTCTTAAGTCCCTCAGGAAATGTAATACCATAAATAACTCTCTCTCCTTTTTTGTATGACCCCCAAATCGAGGTATTTGTTACTCCGGAAATATACCCCCTGACAATCATCTCAATTGGAATCCCTTTGCATGATTTAACAATTGAAACATTCGGGTCAGGAACAGAAATTAAATGATTATCAACAATATCCGAAGTCTTCTCAAACCAAAACCCTGCTAACTGATTTAACACGGCCCCCTTAAATGGAATCTCTCCTAAAACATAATCAAAAGCTGATTGACGATCGGTGGTAACAATAACTCTCCTGCCATCATCAAGAATATAAGTATCCCTAACTTTACCAACAAACTTCCCTCCGAAATCAAAATCTGTGGTTTTTAAAACATTCGGAAGTGCTTTTAAAATTTGTTCTTCAGTTACCATACCGTCATTCCCACGAGGGCGACTCGCTAAAAACTATCTTTTCTCTTCTAGATATTTCTTATAACCTGCATTAACTAGCTTCTCCGACTTCTCCAAAACCAATGCTTCTAAACCTTCCATATACTCTTCAAGCTTCAAGCTAAGCTCCGAATCCTCAACCGCTAAAATTTTAACAGCAAGTAGTCCCGCATTTTTCGCCCCATTTATAGAGACAGTTGCAACCGGAATCCCAGGAGGCATTTGTACAATTGATAACAAAGAATCCATACCATCTAGATTTGAAGTCTTAATTGGAACCCCAATCACCGGCAAGGTTGTATGTGATGCAGTCATCCCAGGCAAATGCGCTGACCCTCCTGCTCCTGCAATAACAACTTTTAACCCCCGCGACGCGGCCATCTTTGCATATTCATTCATCAAATCAGGAGTCCTATGTGCCGAAACAATTTTTACTTCATGGGACACCCCAAACTCCTCCAAAATTTTTGCCGCTTCCTGCATAACAGGCAAATCCGAATCCGATCCCATTATTATTCCAACAATTGGTTTATCCATATCTTCTGTAATATATCAAAAACATCACGTCATTGCGAGGAGCGAAGAGACGCGGCAATCTCAAACACTTATAATACTCCTGGCAACATTTGCTTTCTCCATAACTTCCTCCAAATCATCACCAACCACTGTAATATGCCCCATTTTCCTCTCCAGCTTTACATCTTTTTTGCCATATATATGAACAAACACCTGACCCAATTTCTCAGCCTCCTCAACTCCCTGGGGATTTGCCTCACCTATTCTATCCCCCAAAATATTAACCATCACCGCCGCCTCAACTTTCATCGAAGTATCCCCGAGTTCCATCTCAGAAACCGCTCTCAGTTGATTCTCAAACTGCGAAGTTACGCATGCCTCAATCGTATAATGTCCGCTATTATGAACTCTAGGTGCAATCTCATTAACTAAAATATCGCCCATTTTAGTTAAAAACATTTCAATCCCAAAAACTCCTGCTCCTTCTAAATGCTCCATAACTTTTATTGCAAACGCTTCAGCTTTTTGAGTTTGTTCGGTAGAAATTTGTGCCGGGGTTAAAGTGACTTGTAAAATATTATTCTCATGAATTGTCTCAACAACTGGATAAGTTTTTACATTACCATCTTTATCCCGCACTGCTATAACAGCTAATTCTTTTTCAAATTCCACAAATCCTTCAACATA
>CAYNRM010000013.1:13236-18533 GCA_964399555.1 uncultured Gammaproteobacteria bacterium
TTTCTCAAAACCCATCTCAATATCTTCATCATTCCGAATTACAAAATTCCCCCGTCCATCATATCCCCCAAATCTTGTTTTTAGTAAAAGAGGTAATCCTAACTCCTCTGAAGCTTTTTTAATTTCTTCAATCGATTCAACTTTCTTAAAAGGCGCAACCGGAATTCCATTTAACTTTAGAAATTCTTTTTGCAAGTATTTATCTTTAATCTTGAATAAAGTTTTTGGAGACGGATTTATCTTGCAACCTTCATTTTCCAGCTGTTCCAGAATCTCCGAATTAATATGTTCAATCTCCCAGGTTATAAAATCCGACGCTTTTACAAGCTCCTTTATTTTTTTCGAATCATTCAATCCGCCAATAATTTGCTTAGCTCCTGCTTGAACTGCCGGAGGATTTTCAATCGGTTCCAAAACCATAATTTCTAAATCTAAACTCTTCGAGGCCTCTGTCATCATTCGCCCCAACTGCCCCCCACCAATAATTCCAATAATTTTATTTTTCGAGCTCTGCGAGAAAATACCTTCATTAACATTAAGCGACGCAACAATTTCCGGAATCACTTTTAAATCAGTAACAATAAAATCGGCCAAAGAGAAATCTATCTCCTGGTTATGCTTAACTTTATGAGCAATAACTTTCATCCCAGCCGCCTTACCGGCTTTTATTCCATTGAGTGAGTCTTCAATAACAATACACTCCTCAGGCAAAATCTCTAACTTCTTGGCCGCTTTAATAAAAATATCCGGAGCCGGCTTACCTTTTTCAATTTCATCCTCGCAAGTTATATCGTCAAAAACTTCATAAATTCCAAATCTTTTCAAAACTATTTCTGCAAGATGTCTCTCACTACTTGTAGTTAGTCCTTGCTTAAATTTTTGTTTCAACTCAGTTAAAACTTCTTTCACTCCATCAAAAAGTTCAACATCATTCGTATACATACCTTTTATATGTTCGTTTTGCTTATCCATCAAATCAGCTAGTGGTGCTTTTACATTAAACTGGTCTTTCAAGCTTTGAAAGTGTTCACGAAGCGGAGATCCTTTATATTGTTTATTTATCTCTTCAGGAATTTCTATTCCAAAATGTTTAAAAGTTTTAATTTCTCCCTCATGGTGATGATCTTCTGAATCAATAATCACCCCATCCATATCCCAAATAATCGCTTTAATCATAAGATTTAGAGATATCGGCTCTGAATCTCCTCAAGTCTTCTTCTGAAAGCAGGTGGCATCCGTCTTGCTTCTACGCCCTTTCGCCACCTTCGTAAAAGGTACTCACTCGGCGAAAAGTCGTACTCATCGGGACCTGCCCCTCCTAACATTGGAAGAACAGTTCTTTTTGTAGATCGAGCCTTATCTGGCGTAACTGCAAAAGCCCCAAACACAGCTTCCAATTTCTCCTTTAGGTCTATCCTATGCTTTAATGTTTCACTCATAAATTCCTGAGAGATGTTAAAAGTTCTCTTGCCCTTACAGGTGCAGTCCCTAAATGACTTTGCGGGTCTATTATCTTTTCTAATTTTTCTTTCCCTACGAATTTTAGTACTTCTTCTCTCTTCATCAACAACTCCAACATCGGATTTTCCTCACCAACAGAAACCAAAGCCCAAGCTTCCATAGAAATCTCCCTCAAAACTTCATGCATTACTTGCCGATCAGCCCCATTCTTAACTGCTTCTAAAATCACTTCTTCAGTCGCCGAAAACGGCGCATATCTTTCCAGATTCTCCTGAATCTTTGCTTCGTTAACAACGAGTCCTGAAACTATGCCCGTCGCTGTTTTCAATATTTCATCAATCCCTAAAAACATCTCCGGCATATAAACCCGTCTGTTACCGCTGTCATCAATTGTTCGCTCAAGCAGCGAAAGAGATGCATTTTGCGAAGCGTTATCAGATAAACTTAATACCAGTTTTGCCAAAGAACAAATATTTTCACTCTTAACCGGATTTCTTTTAAACGGCATCGCGGATGATCCAACTTGAGTTTTACCAAATGGTTCTGATAATTCTCCGAAATTAGGTGACTGCAAAACACGAAGATCAAATGCGAATTTATATAAAGATTGTGCGATAGATGAAAGAGCTGTGGTAATAAAATAGTCCATTTTTCTTGGAGTAGTTTGACCTGTAATTAACGCCGCTTTAAGTCCTAATTTCTCCATCATCTGACTCTCAAATTCTCCAACATTGTCTCCAAAAAGTTTTTTATAACTCGCCTGGGTTCCAACTGCCCCCTTAAATCCCTTTGATTTAATTTTATCTTTAAGTAGTCTTAGATAAGCCAGATCCCAATTTAAATCCTGAGCATACATTGCAAATCTATATCCCAATGTTGTCGGCTCTGCCGGCTGAAGATGGGTATAAGCCATACAAGGAAAATCCGAATACTCCTCAATTTTATCGGCAAATTCTTTGAGCAGTTTAACTAATTTTTCCTCGATAATAATTAATGCCTCTTTGGCCCGGATCGAATCAGCATTATCAACAATATCCATTGAAGTTGCCCCAAAGTGAATTTTGCCTCCACCAACCTTGGCTTTTTCTGCAAATTCACGAATTGCCGCAACAACATCATGACCCGTCTCTTTTTCAATTTCATAAATCCGCTCAATATCAATATCTTCCTGATACTTCTCCAAATCCTCCAACTCTACGCTGCTCACTAAACCCTCTACGCTCTGTATTCTCGCCATCTCCACCCAAATCCTTCTCCATAACCGATATTTATTTGCTTCAGAAAATATCTCCCTCATCTCAGGTGTTCCGTATCTAAAACTAAATGCACTATTATAATTCTTAAAATCCATAATATTTTTAACACCCCTCATCCTAACATTCTCCCTAAGGAAGAAGGAATTTTTTCTTACAATTAATCTGTTGTAAAATCCCCTCTCCTTTGAGGAGAGGGCTAGGGTGAGGTGGATACATCATGATAAAATTTCCCCCAGCTTATTATTATCCAAAGCCTCTTTAATTTGCATAGCAACTCTCTTCCCAGCTGTAATATTAGCCCCATGCAAATACCCAGAATATGGTGTTGCTGCAATTCCTGGAGATCCTGGCATTCTAGGTGAAACATCAAAAACAATAATTTCTTTTTTAGGCGGCCCGGGAATAATCATCGTCTGAAGGCCAAACGGACCAATCACCGGGAGTTCTAATTTTTTAGTTGCTTCAACAAACTTCTCGCCCATTTCAAACGCTGGCTCCAAAAGAGACTCCAGAACTGTAACTGCAATATGACCTGCCTCTTCGTATTTAACCTTAATATAGGGGCCCATTTGTTGTTGACTACCAGCAGGAAGTCTTAAAAAACCATCCAAATTGGTTTGCCTTCTTGTATCGGTTCCTAAAAGTTCTAGTCGATCATTAATTGGATCATAGAAAAAGTTAAAGTTGACCTGTACTCCTGCAATAAATTCTTCTATTACAGCCTTATCTAACTGCTCCATGTCTAATTCTCCAGTAGCTAGATTATGATCAATGTACTTCTTATAATCCTCATAGTTATCTACTAGAAAAAACGCCCTCTCAAATCCTCGCTCTTTTTCTAAAACTTTCACTATTGCAAGTCTGTCGATTTCTTCAGGACCTTTGAAAGCTTTAGGATACCGAATCCCCGCTTCATCCATTATTTTATATTGATCAACTCCACCACTCCCACGCTCTTCACTACGAAGCAATTTTCTATTCCCAAACATAGGAACTAGAAAATCATTTTCAATTGCATCGTAATCATTTATATAAACTTCAAAAGATCTGTGTGGAATAAAAATTGCATTTTTATCTCTTAGGATCTTCATATTCTCCTCAGATAAAATATCCTTAAAATTCTCAAGCTCCAAAACCTCATCCACACATCCTATCTCACCTGTCATCCCGGACTGGAGAGAGTCCACTGGACTCTCGAGTGCTTTGATCCGGGATCCAGCTACTCCACTTGATCTTGTTTTGTAATACTTAGAATAAGGAGTCCCACGGCCTTTTTGAGTAATAACTAAAGTTTTAAATCCTAAATCTTTTGCGCCCCGACAAACATCTAGAGCCGAGTGCGAACCGAGTATAGCTACCGTTATATTTTCTTTATCATAACTATCAAGAATTTTTTTAATATTCATAATATTTTTCGAACCTTAGTGAGAAAATACATAACGAATTTTCTCTCTTCGCTCGAAAGATAATTAATCAAGAACCTTCTCCAACTCTCCTTTTTCTATAGCAATCTTAATTTCACGGGCAATTCTCCGACCTGTAGACATTGGTACATCATAATTTAAATCTGAATAAGGAGACCCACCAATATATAACGAAGTACCCGCAACAATTCTTCCTGAAATCTCAATACAAAACAACCTTTGATCTGGAGTAATAACAGTCTCTAAACAAAATGGACCAAAAAGTCCGCGCCCTCCCATTAGTTTCTTAGATGCTTCTACAACTCTTTCCCCCATCGCATAAACTTCAGGTAGTAAAGATTCACGAATAATCAAAGGCTGATTCCCAACAACAACATAAGAAGGTTCAATATCCAGTCCCTGCTGGCCATGAAGAGGAATCCTTCCTAATGAATCAACATTAGTTTCATAACGACGGTCCATCGACATCACTTCTATTTGATTTGTGATTGGTGAATAAAAGTAAGCAACATACAAAGTCACTCCAATAATATATTCCTGAATAACATATTGTTCAGTTTTAAAAGTCTTAATTTTTTTCTTAAAATCCACTTTATCACGAGCATAAAAGTAACCCTTACCTCCCGCTGCACCATACGTTTTTACAATGACGGGATAAGTTACATCATCAAGTTCATCAAACTGACGCGGAACATTAATCCCGGCTTTCTTAAGCCAGTCCCTTTGCATAATTCTATCCTGCTCCCAATCCAAAACCGCTTTGTTTCCAAAGTAAGGTATCTGAATTTTTTTATTATTCTCGGCACCAAGATATGCAACGAACGAACCATGTGGAATTAAAATAATATCTTGTTCTTGTTTTAATTGCTGCTCGATGGCTTCGTATTCTGAGAGTGATTTAACAGTTAAAATTTTATCAATGAATTTGAATCTTTGGTAGAAATCGACACGGTCTAAAGGAGAAACGACTAAAGTTTTAAAGCCTTCATCTCTTGCACCTTTAAGTATTTGCAGCGCAGAGTGGGAACCAAGAGTAGCTATCGTATATTTACCAGTATCATCATTTCCCATTGTTAGTATCTTACCAAATCAACCCTAAATACAGAAGAGAATTATTTTAACACTATGGGACTGATAAAACAATAGTTGGCAGAGC
>CAYNRM010000014.1:0-10020 GCA_964399555.1 uncultured Gammaproteobacteria bacterium
GAATTTGTATTGGCAAAAGAGGCAGAGGCCATCCGGCAATCAGCGATACTACAATAGTTAATAGTGTACCAAGTCCGGTTGAAAATAAATAAAGGATGGCTTTCTTAATCGTTTTATAAATTGCTCTACCTTCTTCAATCGCGGCAACGATACTACTGAAATTATCATCAAGTAAAATAACATCCCCGGCTTCTTTGGTTACTTCAGTTCCAACTTTACCCATGGCTATACCCAAATCGGCCGCTACCAAAGCGGGCGCGTCGTTTACCCCGTCTCCAGTCATCCCTATAATATTTCCAATTCTCTTGTAGCTTTGAACTATTTTTAGTTTATGTTGCGGTGTCACCCGGGCGAAAACAGAAACATGGTGTATTTTTTTATCCAACTCACTTTCCGAAAGTTTTTCAATTTCTTCACCAGTTAATATTGTATCTCCACTTAGATAGATACCAGCTTGGCTGGCAATTGCCCTGGCGGTTTCTTTGTGATCTCCGGTGATCATCACCACTTTTATACCGGCCTTTTGAACTTCGCGAACCGCGTCCTTAACCTCCAGCCTGATACTATCCTGGATTTCAAACAGACCAATAAAGGCTTTATTTGAAGAAACTGCTACAAGGCGCATTCCTTGTGAAGAGGCCTCTTTAATCACCTTTTCAATCTCACTCCTTTTTTGAACAATTGAAATCTTTTTGCCGTTGGCTGTCATAAACCAAACACATTTATCCAAAATGACTTCAGGAGCCCCCAAAACATAAGCGAAATTCTTTTTATCGTTTTCAAAAGAAGCCGTTAAATACCTGGTTTCCGATTTAAAAGGTGTTCTGGATAACTCTTTGAATTGATTTAAGAGAGTTGATTTTTCTATTCCCAGTTTTTTAGCAAAAGTGACTATCGCCGCCTCCGTTGGATCGCCGGAAATCTCACTATCCATAGAACCTTCTTTTTGAAAAACTCCGGCATTAACTGACAAAGCGCTCATTTGAGCAAGATTTAAAAGCAGCGGGTGGGATTCAGCTTCGACATTCTCGCCGCCTATCTGTACCTTTCCTTTATCCGAATATCCCTCACCAGTTATAGTAAAGTGTTCACCACCGCAATATATTCTCTTAACCGTCATTTCATTGTGGGTAATAGTGCCGGTTTTGTCTACGGCGATAATCTGGGCTTGGCCCAAGGCCTCAACAGCCATCAACCTTTTCACTAAAGCGTTTTTTTGGGCCATCCGCCAAACACCAGTGGATAACACTAAAGTCAAAATCACAGGCAAACCTTCAGGCACAACCCCAACAGCCAGGGCTACCACTGTAAAAAGCATCTCTTTTACCGGTTTGTCCAAAAGGAGACCAACTGCGAAAATTAAGGTACTAATAATCAACACAGCAGTTATTACTATCCGTGAGAGTTTATCGATATCTCCCTTCAGGGGCATGTCAGTCTCAATTTTTGCCATTTCCTGACTGATTTTTCCGATAGCAGTTTCTATGCCGGTAGCAACCACCAACGCCTTTCCCTCTCCGCTGGAAACAAAAGTACCCTTAAAAACCATATTTGTTTGATCCGCAATCGGTAGATTTATATCGCTTGATATAGAATTGGTTTTATAAACAGGGTTTGATTCACCAGTCAAAGAGGATTCGTTTACCCTCAGTTCATTGGCGCTGATTATTCTGGCGTCGGCGGGTACTTTTTCTCCTTCTTTGAGAAGAATAATGTCTCCCGGAACTAATTTTTCCGAGTCTAAAATCTCTTCTTTACCATCTCTGATAAGTAGAGTTTTAGTTTGGATAAATTTCCGCAGGGCTGCTAGTGTATTTTGAGCTCTGCCCTCCTGGAACGTGCCAATAACAGCGTTAAACAAAACTATAAAAACAATCGCTCCGGCATCTACCAAATCTTGGAGTAAAAATACAATTACCGCGGCCGCCAAAAGCATGTAGATAAGAGGACTCTGAAATTGGCGGAGAAAAATAAAGAAGACGTGTTCGCTCGCGGGTTCAGGTAAAGCGTTTGGTCCTATTTCTTGTAGTCTTTTTGCAGCCTCGTGTGTACTTAACCCTTTGAGGCTTGAATTTGACTCTGACAAAGCTTCCTTTACTGTAAGTGTGTGAAAAAATTTGTTCATTATTTAGCCTCTGACTCTTCCTACTTCATGTTCGGTGGCGGGAATCACTATTCTGCCCAGGTTGTGTATTGGTTTTAATGAAATCTCTGTTCCTCTTTCCCCATTAATAGAATAATCAAACGGATTATCAAGGTCTTTAATTAATAGAAACATATAGGATATCAGGAAAGTAATTAGTGATGTAAAAAAAAGTGACGCGTAAAAGGGTTCAATCTCCATAATTATCAGACCGAATGTAATTACAAATCCCATTGCTTCAACAATTGCATAGGCAGAACTGACAAATCCGGTGTCTCTGATTGTATCAATTCTTAGTATCATCTTTCTTACGTTGTTTTGTTCATTCTTCAATTTTATAATATAATTCGCCTGAACACCTTCTTTATCAAACTGAATAAAATAATCATTCATCATGCTAACTTTTTGTAATAGTGATTGTGTCTTTTCTTTTTTGTAGAACCAATTCATCAAAGAATTAATAAATAACTTTTGATATTCAATAAATTGCCGTGCTGAATCAGTTTTTTTACTCTTATAAATGGTGTAAGTATCGTCAAATAATGTTTTCATGGATGCTGAAATCTCGCTTGGGATTTTTTCACTTTCCTTATAATCGGAGAGCACTCCTGCAATCAGAAATCCTATCAGGAATATGGTGCCAGCCACTAAACTTGTAAAAAGGGTGTTTAACTCCATAACCTCAAATCCAAATTTATGAGAAAGAAACTTCAAGACACCTACTGAAATGACTAACGGCATTATCCTGAATGCTATTGACCATTTGTGCCAAAATTTTACGGTAGGTGTTTGAGGAATAATGTTCATAATCATAATCTGTAAAAAAAAAGACCCTTAGTCGCGACCATTTATGGTCTGACTAAAGGTCTTGCTATAGTGAGGTACCGACCTCTGCCTGTGGCAGAGATGTATTGACGATATTCTCGTCCCTGCCAATCGCAGGGCAGCTACTCCCCTTTATTTACAAAATAAATTTCTGAGTTAATAATACGTTATTATTACTAATTAAACAAGTGAAATTTTCGCCCTCATTGACAAATAAGAAAATTGATATAGATTAAAAAAACTCTATGGCGCAGGTCTTAGGGTTAAAAAGTTTCTGCAGTAGAGTCTTTCCTGATGAGACCTCGGCGATGGGGTCTTTTACTTTTAAATTACCAAAACTTGCTTGTTATTTTGTTTCACCGTCAAGAAAGTTTAGATGTTTAATAATATAAGATTTATTGACACCCAGCTTTTTGGCCAACACTCCAATCACCTGTTCTTTATCAGTACTATCAACTTTAAAAACATATTCTATTTCAAAATCTACCACTGTTTGGCCTTTTTTGACGGTGGCGTCCAGCTCCAAAGATTTTCTTTTTATACCGGCTCGTGCCAGATTTTTAATAAGACTTATGGTTTTCATGATTAAATCTCCTTTCGTGAATTATAGCATTCTTGACAGAATACGGGTATTCTTTTTAACATCTGATTAGAATAATCTATTAAAGTTGGTAGGAAATAAATTTAGGGGAATACAAACTCCAGCGTTTTAAAATAAGTCCCATCTTAATCAGGAATTGTAGTGCCGTCTTGTTTAATTTTCTCTACACTACTCTTAGGATTTGGTATGTTGGTTAGATAAAGTTCCTGTCGAAGAGCAGGGCTGAAGATTGTAATGGTTTCGTAATTTAGTATTCTGTTGAATATTCCCTGGTATGAAGAGATAGATTGAACATCCCTAGTTTATGAGGTCAAATCCTCCAAACTTTTTATCGGCTTAAACGCGTAGATATAATTTAGACCAACCAGAATAGCTAATGCAAATACACTTAAGACCATCTCAAGCGGTTCAATATTGGGACTCAGCATTTTCCTAGCCACTATCAATATCATTAATTCAAAAACAGTAGTAATACTGTGAATTACGATCAGACGTATAAGTTCAAAACCTACCAATATTAACAGTATGTAAGAAATAAATTCATAGAATGTCTCTATATCTGACCAGTCTTTACCCAAAAATTCACCAACACTATTAAATCCAAAATATACAGTTGCGAAGAATACAACCACTGCAAGGATTAGCTCAAATATTTTTATAATTTTTCTTAAATTTTCTTTCATCTAAAAGTAGTCTAACATACTTACCCTTGACTAAATAGAACGATTGTTCTATTCTGTATTAGAACGTTCGTTCTACAAATATGTCAAATACATCGAGAGAGATTATAATTAAAAAAGCTTTGAAAATATTTGCCCAAGATGGATATGATGGATTAAGTATGAGGATACTTGCGCAAACTTTACCTGTTGTCCCTTCTGTTCTTTATTATCATTTCACTGATAAAGATGATCTCCTCAAAGCAATGTTTGATCATCTGAATTTAGAACTTGGAAAAAAGCGTGGCAAGCTTTCCATCCCACAAACAGCAGCTGAAATGCTTAAGCAGCGTATTATTTTTCAATTGGATAATGCCGAAGCGGTTGTTGCAGTACTGAAGTATTATCTTGCCTACCGAAAGCGTTTTCCAAAACTTAAAACTGGCTTTGTTCCTGAGAAAGGCTATTTACATATAGAGGAGGTTCTAAGTTATGGGGTTCAAACTGGTGAATTTTACTCGCCTAATATTGCAAAAGATGCCAAAGTGATAACTCATGCAATTAATGGTTTTCTTTTAGAATATTATCCTCATGCTCCAAAAGGAGAAGAAAAGGAAGTGCTTGTGTGTAGCATTCATCAATTTATTATAAGAGCATTAAAGAGAGGAGGTGAATAATATAAAACAGTCCACAGTAATTTTAGGAATAGTCGGAGTACTTGTGTTCGCAGGAATTGGTTATTTCATGATGAACAATCAAAATACCACTCCCATTGAGTCTACGAGTGAAAAACCAGCTCCAACAGCTGTGACTGAGCAGAAAGCTATGAATAACAAAACAATCGTTGAAGTAGCACAGGAAGCAGGTAATTTTACAACACTTGTTGCAGCAGTCAAAGCAGCGGGTCTTGTTGATACGCTATCAAGTACAGGACCATTTACGGTTTTTGCACCAACTGATGAAGCGTTTGCGAAATTGCCAGCTGGCACGGTGGAAGGTTTGCTGAAAGATAAAGAAAAACTAGCAGCAATTCTGACCTATCATGTCGTATCCGGCAAAGTGATGGCCGCTGATGTAGTCAAACTAAACACTGCTACAACAGTACAAGGTCAGGAGGTTACCATAAAGGTAGACGGCGGGAAAGTAAACGTCGATAATGCCAGTGTGATCAAAACCGACATAGAGGCTTCAAATGGTGTCATCCATGTGATTGATACTGTTCTTTTGCCCAAATAAGGAGAAAGTTACTGGCCTATTGCAAAAAGGAAACGTGCCAATAGGCCAGTGACCAGAATTATATAACAGAAGTCTGATATATAATAAAAATAGTTAATACTTTTATGAGAATTTTTAGTCAAACCATAAACGTCCTCGTTTTATCTTTTTTGGTTTTATTTTTCTCATTTTTTGCTCAAACTGATACTAGCTATGCACATCAACCACGAATCGCTACCGAAAACTCAGTAATTGTCCCAGATCCTGAAGTCTCAAAAGCCTATTATGGAAAACTTACAGGGACGGAAGTTGTGTATAAAATACAATCCGACAAGCCCTTTGCTTTGTACGTCAGTGTGCTTGTACCAGATATAGAAGGACAGAGAAAAGACGTATCGGCAGTTATTATTAAGGAGGGTACTGCTCTTCCAATTGCAACACTCGATGGAGATAATTTTGAATGGAAGAAGTTTTTTGAAGAATTTGGACGCGATACTTATTGGCAAGGACCAGAATACAAAGCGCAGGCAGAAGTGGGTAATTATGAGATCCGCGTATCGAGTAGCAATAATGACAGCAAATACTCACTCGCCATAGGTGAGATAGAGGCCTTCGATTTTAAAGAAAGTGTGAACGCACTCACTCTTATTCCGCAAATCAAGCGGGATTTCTTTAATAAGTCCCCAGTCGGATTTATTTTTTCACCCTTTGGTTATGGACTGATTATCGTCATGTTTGCGCTCGCTTTTATTTTTGGATTCATCTATCACGCAATACTGAAAAAATTTGCCCGAAATACGCCTTACGGCGCCAGTAAAAATATTGGCAAAAATGATAAGCTAATACGAATTGGTATCGGAGTAGCACTTTTTGTTATTGCAGTAACGACAACATGGAGCCCTTGGTTACTTTTTTTCTCAGGCTTCGCTTTTTTTGAAGCTATTTTTAGCTGGTGCGGATTTTATGCCGCATTAGGCAAGAACACTTGCCCGATTAATTAATATAAATTATGAACCCCGATACCTACAACTGGTATAGCGATCTCATCAAGCCCACATGGGCGCCACCGTCGTGGCTCTTTGGGCCTGTGTGGAGCGTGCTCTACACTATTATTGCCGTTACCTATGGCACGGCGTTTTATAAAGTTTATACAAAGGAACTTCCGGCACTAGTCGCTTTGCCTTTTGTCCTCAACCTCGTTTTCAATTTTGCTTTCACCTATTTTCAATTTGGCCTCAAAAATAATATTCTCGCCTCTATCGACATCCTCCTTGTTCTTGCCACACTCATTTGGGCACTTATTGCTATTTACCCGCATATCAAATGGATCGCCCTCGCCAATACCCCTTACCTACTTTGGGTTTGTATCGCGACAGTTTTGCAACTGACAATAACGTGGTTAAATAAATAAATTTATGTTAAATTTCGGAATAAAAAAGATGATATGAAAAAACAAACTGTCATAGTGAATGACGAGATGCAAAGCAATTATCGTTATATCGTAAGTGAACCGGTTGGACAAAATTTTAATGCAGAATTTAAACCGGAACTTACACCCAAACAAATGCTTGAAATGGGTGTCTTCGGAGGGAGATATATGCGTGACTGTCAAAAAGAATTTCCAATTAATTGGTTTACTCAAGCAAAACTACATCAAACTATTTTAGCTGGGCACAACGAAAAGCTAAACTATTTTAAGGTTGACGCATCTCAACCCCTTTCCGTTTGGCAGAAAAAAGGATGGATTCATCCTGACGATCCACGAGGATGGTTTCAGTGGTATTGTCGCTATTTTGTCGGCAGGCGCTTGCTTGAAGAAGATAAAAGACAGATAAAACGATGGAAAGGAATTCATCGTCATATATCGCAACTTAAAAAACATTGCCAGAAAGGCGACATCACTTGCCGTCCCATACAAAGGCAAGCACTCTTGCACTGGGCTTACGATAGTCGCAAAATGTAGCTGTTTCTTGTGGATTGCAGTATCCACAATTCCCTGCATAATTTGCTGGCTCTAGTTGACTCTATAAGAACTTTTTATAAGAATTCATTTTGACTGTTATATCGATACTCCCATCTTACTGTAATACACTATGTTACAGCTATGTAAAGAAGTATTATTAATTTTTCTGTTCCTAAAAATATCGAAGAGGAGATAACTCTTCGCCAAGAAAGAAAATAGAACTAAGAGTGAACTCTTAAGACAGGCTTTTCAAGCATATAAATTTTCAGTTAGCTGGGCAAAAATAAGTGTTTTATGACAATTAACTGCTGAGAAGTTTAAACTTGAAACTTATGATGATATTGAAAAATTTGCAGGTTAACGGAGAAGTAACCTAGTGACCTCAAATATGAGAGTTGTTTTTTACAAGTATATTTATCGCTGCCGCTTTAAAAGGCGGTTTTTCGGAGGATATATTACGAATTGCATCTAATACAGATCTTGTGAGTCTAATCTCTTCTGACGACATATTGAAAGAGTTATCTCAGAAGCTCATTAAGAAATATCAATGGGGAAAAGCCGAGACCAGTTTTTTTGTCAAAACAATAAAAGAATTATGTGAAATAGTCGAGCCAATTGAAAAAATTAATATAATAACTCGTGATCCGGAAGACAATATTATTTTAGAATGTGTGGTTGCTGGAAATGCAGAATTGATTATAAGTAGTGCTCAAGATTTACTTGCATTAAAAACTTTTCGGGGAATCGGTATTGTTCACCCTAAAACATTAACTTGGACATTTCCTGAATATTTCAAAAATAATGAGAAATAAATATTAGTAGAAAATTAAAACTGGCTCTGGTTGGCTTTGTAGGAACTTATTACAGAAATTTTAACACTAGATACTTGTCCTCTTTTGTTTTTGAAAAATGCTGATTAACTGAGGTTACGCAATTAATTAAATCATGCATCATTTCTGGTGTCCTTTTATTGAAGTCCTCGGCGTTTAAAAACTCAATGCATATCGGCTCAGATGTGTTTAATTTTGAGCTGGTCATTCCTCCACCAATATCAGACATACAGTCAATCCATGCATCCATGTTCATTCCGTAAAACTTGGGAAATCCCATTATCTTTTTGAATTCTGTATAAAACTTTGTCTATCTATAATATTTTTAGAATTAATTGTTACGATTTGCATTGTTTAAATTATATATAAAATTCTGATAAAGAATACTGCGCATATCTTGAAAAAGTTGGCACTGGTTGACTATGTTGGAACTTATTATAGAAACCAACTCTATGCTTATCCAAATTAAAGGTTAAGGGAGTTTTTCAGTATAGACTTGACCAGCTGGTTTCATAACTGTTCTTTGACCATTGTCACATCCTGGACTTGGTTCACAGACTTCTTGGAAAGGAGTGAGATTCTTATACACAAATATATTGTCTTTTAAGTTAAACTGCAAATCTCCTACGCCTTCCAAATACTTCTCACTCTTAGTAGTCACATTCACAATAATGGCTTTTGTTGGCATATGCCCTCCACAAGCGTAGCAATCACCTAACATCATAGCTACAAACTTATCCTCAACTATCCGTTCAATGTAAGCTACTCCTTTACCTGCATATTTGCTTGAACCCACCTCGTTAGACCATACTTCTTTTGAAGATAGATTACTTAAATTAACTTGGTACACTCTATTAACTAAATTATCAGGATATTGAGATGAAGCTTCTTCATCTATATCGAGTGACACATAAAGCATATTTTTTGTATTATTAAGTTTGAAACTGCCAATTCCTAGTATTTGGCTTGTGATATTAAGAGTAATACGTCTTGGGTTTGAAAGCTTCTTGTAATCAAATGGTTGATATCCAACCCCATTAGCTTTCCGTAATGAACCAATATAAGGACTGGATTTTTCAGCTGCTCCTGGCTCAAAATACTTCTGCCCCTGCTTATTGGTAAAGAATATCGCTTCTACATCTTCATAAGTATCAAAATATACAACGTTCTCTTGGGGAGTGGTATCTGGGGTTGGAACAGCAGTTGAAGTTGGCAATTGTTGGGTCTGTGTACTTGTAATTGTCGCTTGTGGTTGTTGGTTAGTATTTGGAGAGACATTATTACTTGTTTTTTGCCCAAGAACAAATGCACCTGCTCCTACAATAAGTAAGAGAATAATGCCACCAATTACTATTGAAATGTTACCTCTTTGGTTAACCACTATATTAATCATTACATTAAACATTAACACAATCAGTAAGTTCTAACCATACATTCAGGGTAATTTAGGAAGGTTGTTATAACAAGCTAAAGTATAGTGCTGCGGGACATGGATTCGAACCATGATAGATAGCTCCAAAGGCTATCGTCCTACCATTAGACGATCCCGCAGGATTAAGTAACAAGGGGAATTTTAACAGAATTCGGGTGGATTTTGTTATACTTTTATTGAATGCTTGTAACTAACATCATTTTGTATCTGACTTCGTTTGTGGCGATTTGGGTGGGGGCCGGACTTATTATTCAGTCTGTTGACCAGATTGCTAAAAAACTCAAGTTATCCCCATTTCTGATTTCATTTTTTCTTTTGGTGTGCTTCTTCAAAAACCTTCCACAAAGTTTTA
>CAYNRM010000014.1:10030-17752 GCA_964399555.1 uncultured Gammaproteobacteria bacterium
GACTTTTGACTTCTATTCCTGAGATGGCTGTAAGTTTCAATTCGATTATTGAGAAAAGACCGGAGATTTTTGTGGGGACTTTACTTGGAGGAGTGGTGGTGATTTTTATGCTGATTGTGCCACTTTTAGCGATTTTCGGGAAGGGAATTAGTATTAACCATCAGTTGAGCCGGAAGAATTTGCTTTTAGCTCTCGCGGTGATGGCGGCGCCTAGTTTGACTGTTCTTGATAATAGGGTTACGAATTTTGAGGGTCTTTGTTTGATGGCTTTTTACGGGGTGTTGTTTTACTTTATTCAGCGGAAACATGGGATATTTGACCATGAACATAAGGAAGTTTTTTCTCTAAAGGCTTATTCATTCTTAGATTTGATTAAAGTAGCAGCAGGAATTGGGATTGTTTTTATTTCAAGTAATTATATTGTTGAGCAAACTATTTATTTTTCTTCAGTTTTTAGCATTCCGACTTTTTACATCAGCTTAATAGTCTTGTCTTTAGGAGCGAACCTGCCTGAGTTGTCACTGGGGATAAGGGGGGTTCTTTCGGGCCATAAAGATATTGCTTTTGGTGATTATTTAGGATCTGCTTCTGCGAACACTTTATTGTTTGGATTTTTTACAGTACTAAATGACGGCGAAGTTTTAACAGAGAATAGCTATTTTATTACAGCGCTGTTTATAGTAGTCGGACTTGGGATGTTTTACTTTTTTTCTAAATCAGAGAAGAATATTTCTGTCAGGGAGGGATATTTATTGCTTTGTGTGTATGTGGCTTTTGTGGTTTATGAATTAGGGAAAGAGATCATCTTTTAAGCGAGAATTACTTTATGTCACCATTTAAGACTTCTGCTGTTTTCTTGATCGGTGCTGTAAGATAAGGGAAATCTTTAGAGAGTTTGTGGGCCAGCGAAGGTTTGGCGCGTTCTATTTGGTGTAGTATGGAGCGCTCTATATAGCCAGTGTCGGTTCTTCGGAGCATTTCTTCAAGCTCTAAATCGGGCTTTTTAATACCAATTTCTTTCCTAATTTCGGCGAGAACTTCTAAAGCTTTAGTAATTTCTTCTTCAGCTATTAAATTAACCCGAAGATGGACTTCTTCGCGCAAGGTGCTGACGAGTGAAGATCGGTTTTGAGAAACCAGAATAAAGATAGCAAGAAAAATAGCTTCCAAAGAGACAATCATTGTTAAAAGACCAAAAGGGAAAGGATCAAAAGGTATGGCGCCAGGGATGACTTCTATATTTAGAGTGATCCAGGCTGCGAAAAAGATGATATGGAAAATCAGAAAAGGAGTTGAGCCACAGACTTCGGTTAAGTCGTCGGATATTTGTGTCAGGATTGAACGGGAGCGTAGGGATTTAGCTTCGAAGGATTTAAAGAACTGCCTTCTTCTCTCTGTTGCCTGGACGTTTTGATTATTGCTGAGGCCGCTTGCTGAATCCCCAGTTTTAGGGATGTCGGTTTTTTTCTCTGGTTCTTGGGGCATATGTTAATAGTGCTACTTTAATGTGTCTGGAGTCAAGGGTTGGTCGAGATACGAGATAGATTTTAGCGGTTGGAGAAGACTGAGGATTTTTTGATTAAGCGGGCGTTGTAAACAATTTCCCGGATCTCGCCATCTTCGCCTTCTATTTCATTTACGCCAGCCATTCTGGCATACTCTTGGAGGTAATCGGAGAGAGAACCGAGATTTTCTTTGAGTTCAGATTTTAATTCTTTAACTTTTTTATCAAGTTCAGCAGCTTGAGGCTGTTTTAAAATCTGCTGTCTTGTCCCCTGTTTTACTTTGCTGGCTTCTTTGGCTATTTTATCGTGCTCCTGGTATGTTGGATCATTGGTAAAGATGTCATCAAGCATTTCTTTATGCTTGCGGGTTTCGGTGGTTAGGGTTTCAATTGTGGAGATATGCCCTTTGATTAGGGATTCCATGCTAAGGAGGACTTCGGAGTTTTTGGCACCTGGCTCTAAGGAGACCTGAGTGAGCTTGGGTTCAACTACTTCATCTGCTGTTTTTAGTGTATCATCCATAAGTTATTAATTTAGAGTATGCCCAGAGATTTTGCAAGAGTTAAATTTGAAGTACTCAAAGAATCGCGCAATTATCACGCAATAAATCGCGCATCAGCCTCATTTGTCGGCTGATACATAATAAGTAGCAGGGCCTTTACCTTGTTGTTTGATTAGCTCTTTTTCAACCAGGCTTTTAAGTTTCAACTGAGCAGTGCGTTTTGAAATGTTTAATAATTTGACTATATCATCTGATTTTAATGAATTGGAGTTGACTAAGAAGTCGATTATCCTGACTTCATCAGGTTCCAAAACCGTTTGGGCACCTTCTGTATTTTTATCAAAACCGAGGGAATTAATAGTTCTGAAAACTTTGCGGGCTTCAATTAAAAAACCAGCTACGAAATACTCGAGCCAGGGAGTTAGATCCTGACCTTCATGATATTTATCACCCTGAACAATATTCTCAGCGTTGTAATATTCCTGACGGTCTTTATTGTAAAACTCTTCCAGAACTATAATTTTTCTAAAATCCCAGTTGTCTCGGTAGAGACTGAACTGAGTTAAAAGTCTGGCCATTCTGCCGTTGCCGTCTGAAAATGGGTGAATTGAAACAAATTGCAAGTGAACTAATCCAGCCTTGAGAACCGGGTGGAGCTGTTCTTTTTCAGTGGCTTTTTTATACCAGTCAACCATTTCTTTAATAAGTTTTTGCACCGAATCCGCATTGGGTCCCTGGTATCTTAACTCCTCTGTTCCGTCTCCATTATCATCAACAACATAAATTTCACCGGGTCTGAATTTTCCTAATTTTTCCTCAGGCAAAAGCCCTTTCATGGCGATTCTATGCAGATCAAGAATTAGCGCAGCTGAGAGTTCAGTCTTTTCTTTTGCCAACTTCTCGACTTCTTTAACGGCGTTTTGGTAATTTTTGACCTCAAGGATACTTCTGTCATCGGCTGCGACAGTCATGCCTGATAACACGCGACTTACTTGATGCTCAGCTAAACTATTTCCTTCAATTGAGGTTGAAGTATGAACCATTCTAATTAAGGCTTCCCGCTTTAATTGGAGTTCGTTTAGAGGTAGGACGCGGGAACGTTCAACAACTGCTTTAATTTCAGCAATCTCAGCTACAGCGGATAAAACATCAGGGGAAATAGTGAACTTGGGCTTGTACACATTGGTATTATACCACACATTGCGCGATATATTGCGTTATTCTGCGCGATTCGGTTTATGATATTTTGTGCCTGTTACGCGATTATTTGCGTGATTCTTACGCGATTAAATGAAGAGGCCTTCGAGGGGGCCGGCGGAATAGTCGTTGGCGCGTTTGGGGTAGAATTCGCGGGAGCAGAGGATGATCATGTTGGCGAAATCTGCCCAGTCTTTTTTGGGAACTATTTTCATTAACTCTTCTTCAATTTTTACAGGATCATTATCATTTTCGGTTAGGCCTAGTTTAGGAGCAAGGCGCATGACGTGAGTGTCAACTACTACGCCTTCATTTATTTTGTAGGCGTTACCGAGGACGACGTTGGCGGTTTTCCGGGCGACTCCCGGGAGATCGTCGAGGTCCTGCATGTTTTTGGGCACTTCCCCACTATGCTTTTCAACCATTTGCTTTGAGGCTTCGACGATATTCTTGGCTTTATTAATATGGAAGGTGACTTTTGAAATTATTTTATCTACTTCCGCCAGCGTGGCTTTAGCCATAGCTTTGGGGTCTGGGTATTTTTTGAAAAGATCGGGGGTTATGGAGTTTACTAATTTATCGGTGCATTGGGCGGCCATGATTGTTCCTATTAAAAGTTCGAAGGGGGTTTTGAAGTTTAGGGCGGTTATCGGGTTAGGGTAGATTTTTCTTAAGCGCTTAGTTATTTCGGCAACTTTTTCCTCTTTTGTCATTTCAAATTCAATAGTATACTAAAAGGCACACGCAATCAAGCGCGTTTACCTTATGAAAAAGCGGTGGACAAGAGAAAACCTGATAGATGCCGCAAAAAGCAGTTATAGTATTAGAAATGTTATTAGGATGTTAGGGCTGAAGCCGGCAGGAGGAAATTATGCGCAGATTAATAAATTTATTCTTCTGTTTCAAATAGATATTGCCCATTTTAAAGGCAGAGGCTGGAACAAAGGGCTTACAGGAACAGGCGTGCCACGTATATCGCTAGAAAAAATTTTAGTTGCTGGTTCTTATTTTCAAAGTTATAAACTCAAAAAAAGATTATTTAAAGAGGGTTTCAAGAAAGTGCTCTGTGAGGAGTGCGGCTGGGCAAAAAGGTCAGAGGATGGTAGAATACCTCTTGAGTTGGATCACATTAATGGTGATAGTACAGATAATAGGATTGAGAATTTGAGAGTGCTTTGTCCGAATTGTCATAGTCTGAAACCTACTCATAGAGGAAGAAATCGTAAAGTTCAGTTATAATAGCTGGTGTGGTGGAATGGTATACACGCTTGCCTTAAGAGCAAGTGGGAGCAATCTCGTAAGGGTTCGAGTCCCTTCACCAGCACTCGTCGAAGGTTCTTTAAAAATTTAACACGGGGACTAGTTCATCGGTAGAACGCTCGCTTTGGGAGCGAGAAGTACAGGGTTCAATTCCCTGGTCCCCGACTTAGTAAGACAGCCCTACTATTCAGTAGGGTATCAAATGGTTCTTTTAGCTGATACGACGCCACTTTCTCACCGTCCAAAGAAAAGTTCAAGAATATCAAACGACAAATTGTATCTTTAACGACCGCATCACCAGCTTTGACCGTCATAACAGCATTTTTTGATAGGTTCAAGAATTCTTCTTGTGATAGTTCCTCGTCTTTATTGTCAGAAAGTTTATATTTTAATCTTTCGATGTTAGCTTCTATCTTGTCGTATTCATTTTTACGCCGTTCAAGTTCTTCTGTATTGATCTGCAATGCGGTTTTATTATCTAACATTCTGCCAATTGCGAGGCCAATACGTTTAATCTCTTTTTGTAAGTGCCGCCTTTGCGCCTGATAATGTTCAATCTCTGATCTGGTAAGCTCTCTATCATTTTCGCCAACTGTGCGGAGGCCTTTATAGTACTGTTGGTATTCCTTTTCAGTAAAATTTAGCCCTTCTTCTAAGAATTTATAAATAAATTCAAATACTACTTTGGCTCGTATTGATGTTTTAATTCCTTTACTTCTTCTTTCGCAACCGTCATTATCACAGCGATAGTATAAATACCGCTCTGTGTTACCACTTGAAGCCCCCACAAGCATGTTTCCTTGACAGTAGTGGCACTTAACCATTTGACGTAAAGGGTAAAATGTTTTCGATTTACTCATATATGGTATCTGTCTATCCATGCTAAGACTCTGTACTTTGTCATAGGTATCACGAGTTATCATTGGCTGAAAATCTACGTAGACTTCTCGTAAATCAACTGTCTGTCCAGCCTGCACCAATAATCCATAACAGAAAGAGTCTCTAAAGAATTTACTTAGCTTTTGTTTAGTCATGCTTTGCTTTTCTTGCGTGGCTTGGATAAGTCGATGATAACTGTTTTGATTGAGATAGTCGGTAATGTCTTCTAGTGATTTACCATTTGCACGCATTTCCCACGCCATTTTTAATAGTTCAAATGTTTCTTCGTCTGGTCGATATATTCCATATTCGTCTCGGAAGTATCCATGCTTGTATATAGGAGTTTTACCCTCTTTAAACCGTTTGCGAACTCCTCGACTTACGTCTTGCGACAATTTGTCACTGTACTGTTTCGACATAACGAAAGCCATGCCAAGAAGCATTTTTCCGTTTGCGTCTGGATAGAAGTAATGACTAACAAATTTCAGGTCTTTTATCTGGCCTTGATCAACCATATCGATGATCATTCCGCCTTCTAATGCATTACGCGCTAACCGATCTGGATGCCACGCCAAAATTCCATCATAAGAACCTTGTTTGAGCGATTCGAGTAATTCATTAAAAACGGGCCGTTTATAGGAGATTTTTGCAGATTTCTTTTCTATGAAGGGTTCTCCCACCACATTAAGACCAAGTCTCTTGGCATGCTTTAAACACTCGTCTATTTGATCTGGGATCGATCGTAATTGTCGCTGTGGGTCATCAGTTGATTTACGGGCATATAAAGCATACTTTAGCGACGAAACGTCGATTTCGTTATCGTCATACATATATTAATTTTATATCAGATTAAAAATATTGGGCTGATGTTCTAACTAATCCGATAAACTTTCCACGTATTTCTAACTTTTCAGGTTTTATATCAGGGAAATTTTTATTTCGGGCTTCAAGAACTGGCATTCCGTTTTTGATTTTATAGATCTTTAAGGTCGCGCCTTCTTCTGTAATCGCAACGACGGCGTCACCAGGTTCAGCCGTTAATTGATGTTTTATTAAGACAATGTCACCTGACAAAATTCCCATTTCAACCATACTGTCGCCTTTAACTTTCAAAGCGTAGTGAGGATATTTAGCGTTATAATCTATGCTTTCAGGCACTGTTATATCCTCTGGATTTTCGATAGGCTCAATCGGTCGACCTGCGGCAATGAAGCCAAGAAGGGGTACAGTTTTCGGTTCGCTCATAGGGGTAATACTTTTATGCCCTTTATTTTTTTGCTGCAAATATCCCTTCTTTTGAAACTCTTCAACGAAGTACTGCGCGGTACTGACATTAGTGGTATCCAGCAACTGCGCCACCTGGCGATATGAAGGGGAATAGCCATTATGGGCAATAAAGTTTAGAATTTTATTCAGTACTTCTCTTTGGCGCTGTGTCAGAGGTTTTTTCGCTTGCATATACAGTTATTGTATGGTATTTTAATAGTGTTTGCAAGTCAAACATTTATGCCAAACACATTATCAGCCGCATTTAATCTTCACCGTTCCGACACTGTCGACCTTAGTAGCGACCATACTGACAGTGCAAAAGCTAGCAGGGATTACCTTGTAGGCCAAATAGCAAATATCGCTTCGATTGTCGCTGACTTTCCTAAACTCTACGACGATGGTTATTATCTGCCGTACGGTTCGTTTGCTAGAAAGACCAAAGTACAGCCGCTTGACGATGTTGACCTACTTCAAATCCTGCATGCTTGTGGTGGAACAGCGATATACGTATCTCCAAATATTTATGATATTCAAATCCCTCAGACAGATCTACCTCTTTGGCAATATACGGAAAATGGAATTGTTAACTCAACAAGGGTACTGAATAAATTCAAGACTGAACTCGAAAACGTGCCTAATTATTCCAATACTGACATTAGTAGACATGGCGAAGCTGTGATCGTGGACTTAAATTCTTATGATTGGTCTTTTGACATAGTACCAGGTTTTGCGGTCAGTGATGGAGCGGACGGTATTGCTCACTTCTTAATCCCTGATGGAAATGGAAAATGGAAGCGGACTGATCCGAGACGCGACAAGGATTTGGTTACGCGAGTAAATACGTTTCATAATGGGAATATTTTGCCAATCATTCGAGTTATTAAGCACTGGAATGAATTTAGTCGTCATGCACCAACAATAAAATCATATCACCTAGAAACGATGCTCCTTAACGCTTTTTCGAATCATCAGATACCACTTACTGATGTAAAGTCTGGCATTTACACCGCCTTCAATATCCTTCAATCCGCGATACTCTACACCTGCAATGATCCAAAAGGCCTTGATGAGGCATTAGATGCAGGAATGGAATTTCAAGATCGTTTGGAT
>CAYNRM010000015.1:0-17507 GCA_964399555.1 uncultured Gammaproteobacteria bacterium
TGCTGGTGAAGAATCAGGAAAGCTCAACCAAACGAACCACCAGCCCAGAAATCACCCTCTCCAACCTAACCGCCGCCACAGAATACACCTATTCAATGACATGCACCGATACCGATACCGGCGCTTCCTCAACCGCCGGAGAATACAAATTCACAACCAACTAAATCTGTCATTCTTGCGAATGCGAGAATCCAATGAATAAACACATCCTGAATAAGAGCCCTCATTCGCTCTTACGCCCCAAAAACGATATAATTCACTGTCAATATGAAAAACATCTGGCAGGATATTAAAAAACCGATCTTCATCTTAGCTCCCATGGACGATGTAACCGACACAGTCTTCCGCCAAATCATTGGTGATCTGGCAGCTCCCGATTTATACTTTACCGAATTCACCTCAGTAGACGGCATGGTTTCGCAAGCAGGCAGAGAGGCAGTCTCCAGAAGGTTAATCTTCCAAGAATCAGAACGCCCAATCATCGCCCAAATCTGGGGAAACGACCCCGAAAAATTTTTCAAAGCCGCCCAAATGTGCGCAGAGATGAAATTTGATGGCATAGATATCAACATGGGTTGCCCAGAAAAATCAGTAGTCAAAAGGGGAATGTGTTCTGGTCTAATCCATAACCCGCAACTTGCAGCAAAAATTATCAAAGCCACTAAAGATGGTGCTGACGGAATCCCGGTGAGCGTTAAAACCCGTCTGGGCATGAGAGAAATCGAACCGGATTGGATTAAACATTTATTAAATCAAGATCTTGCCGCCCTTATAATCCATGGCCGAACTGTCAGAGAAATGAGTAAAGTTCCCGCCCACTGGGATGAAATCGGCAAAGTTGTGCAACTAAGAAATGAGATCAACCCAAAAACAGTCATTATCGGTAATGGAGACGTTGAATCCTATGAAGATGGAATAAGTAAAGTTAACCAATACAACCTGGACGGCATCATGATCGGCAGAGGAGTATTCAAAAACCTCTGGATCTTCGATAAATCCGGCCAAATTCATAACCCCTCAACCGAAGAAAGACTCCAGCAATTATTAAAACATACCAAACTCTTCGTAGAAACCTGGGGCGACACCAAATCCTTCGCCATCCTAAAAAAGTTCTTCAAGATCTACATCTCAGACTTCGAAGGCGCCTCCGAGCTAAGAGCCAAATTCATGGAAACCAAAAACCTTGAGGAGGTAGAAAAATTGGTTAAAGATTATTATTGACCAATTCAATTGGCTAAAGTATATTTGCAAAATGCCTGGACTAGCAGTAACTAAAACATCCAAAGAAAGAGCAGGGCTCGATGTGAGACTTTTGACAGCCTCAACCAGAAAAAAAGATGGGATTTATGCTAATAAAACTTTCACTGACATTCAAAGGGAAGTTCATGCCGAAGTTCTCGCTTCCGGTGATTACAGAAGCCCGAACCAGGCACTTATGCGCTTTTGGCAGCAAGATGGACATAGCATCGCAAGGGGCGTGGTAGCTACCAAAAATCCCAGAGCCTTTGCAGAATACGACTATTCACTTGTGCCTGACTACGAGGAATTAGTCGAACAAATTAACAGAGACGACTATTTAACTAGTTTACCCTTAGAGAGACTCTATAAATTTGCGATAAGAGGAACTACTTGGCCATTGAGGGCCGCTAGGATTCTGGAAATTGCCCGGTTACCTGTTACACCAATGATAGAAGCTGCATCAACCCTACCTGAACAGGTCACACGAATAAATGGCGAGAGAGAAATTTCAGTTACCATCGACACAACTCTGGATAACAAGCGGGTATATGTTGCAGAGCTGGCTCAAACAAGTACACCTGATAGTGAGACTTCTTTAATCACACCAGGCATAACAATCGTAGTTGATCCATATTTGAGAATTGCACCAGCAAGTATGCCGAATGAGCCCATAAAACGTTCACCCTCAGCTACTGGGAACACTTACCAGAATACTTCTTTTTCTCTCCAGGATGCCCATGATGTTGCAACTCCTTACTTAGAAAAAGTACAACCCAAAGAATACGAAATTCCCACCTCTCACCTCAAAATATCAACAGCACTATCCTCAATTAATATTCGTAAAGTAGACGATGCCGATAAGGCTATTGAGGTGCCGGAATATAAATATCCAACTCAGGAAGATCTAATAAATAGATTATCATGCCAAAATCGCCATATGTCCGGGGAAGAAATAAGCGAAGCTGTAAAACTTGCGAGCTTAAAGGTAGCTCGACTTTATGGAGTAGCCATGGCGGTAAGGCAATATCGAGGCAATTTACCGGAAGGATCTCCAAATATGGCTAGCTTGATAGAGATACTTGGAAGCTATTCAGTTACTTATAATGAAGAATCAATAATTCCATATCGCTGGCTCACAGCTGCCGGGTACCGAACAGTCTTAACTCGAGAGATTCCTGCTGACATGCTACTTACTAAAAGTTTTATTCGGGCTGAGGACGATTTTATAAAGAAATTAGGCGAAGCCTTGGAAGCACAAAGATATGGACGCTAGTCCCTTCTTAATAGCAAAAAATTGGAATATAATACCCTCATGACAACCGACGAGCGCTTTAATTTAATAACTAGAAACCTGGAAGAAACCTTAACGGAGGAAGAGTTAAAAAAACTCTTAGATTCAGGCGAAACAATCCGCCATTATATTGGCTTAGAAATTTCCGGCAAAGCCCATGTGGGATGGGTTTTCATGATGAAAAAAATTAAAGACCTGCAGGATGCCGGAGTAGAATGCCAAATACTTCTGGCAGATTGGCACACCTGGCTAAACAAAAAACTGGATGGTAATCTCGAAACAGCCAAAAGACTAGGTCGCGATTATTTCGAAGAAGCTCTTAAAGCTGCTGCAATTTCAGCTGGCGCAGACCCAGGCAAAATCAAATTTATATTGGGATCGGAACTCTATGAAGAATTGGGCCCTGACTATTGGGCCAGTGTGATTAAGGTGATGAAAGCCACAACTTTAGCCAGAATGCTTCGTTCAACAACCATCATGGGCCGAAAAGAATCTGAAGTCTCAGATACTGCCATGCTGGTTTATCCGGCTATGCAATCAGCCGACATTTTCGCACTAAAAGTCAACTTAGCCCACGCCGGAACTGACCAGAGAAATGTCCACATAGTCGCGCGTGACGCAGCAGCTGCTTTAGGTAAAGAAAAACCAGTGGCCATACACCATCATTTGCTCCAGGGCCTATTGCAACCTGTTCTAACTACAGATTCGGAAACCGGCAAACAAGTAATGGATATGGAAGCCGCCAAAATGAGCAAATCAAAACCAAACTCCGCAGTCTTCATCCATGATGATGCCGAAACAATCAAAAAGAAAATCAATTCCGCCTATGCCCCGGAAGGAATCGTCGAATTTAACCCAATTCTAGATTGGTGCAAGAACCTTATTTTCTATAACGGCACTGAAACGTTAACAATTACCAGACCGGAAAAATGGGGAGGCGATATGCAATTCTCAAAATATGAAGATCTGGAAAAATCCTACGCCTCAAAAGAACTCCACCCAATGGATCTCAAAGTCGCCGTTGCGGACTGGTTAATAGATACCTTAGAACCCGCTAAAAAGTATTTCGAGTATCCAAAAAGAAAAGCAGCTCTTGAAGAAATAGAGAATTTGACCTCAAAATAACCTTAGGGATGACAGAGGCCTCTGTCACCTATCATATTCCGCGTAGCTATCCTCAGTTCTGAAACTCTAAGAGACCTCCCTGTCACCAACTCTGCCTGAACTTTAAGAGCATCCTCAGACCCAATCGGTACATCATCAAGCAAGCCCGCTTTTGGTTTTCTTGGCAACCTGAGAACTTGACCACGCCTAGTATTAGCAATTTCCTCTTTAGCAGGTCTCCTATAATTTTCACTCCCTCTTTCAGATAGCATAATTTACATTATAACAAATATAAAATAGAATATGATTACTACCTAGCAAGAACATGGATACATTCATCAAAAAGTACCGCATAGTTTTCATAATCCTCTCCACAATCGGCGTCATCGGTATCGTCGCTTCCTCCCTCCTGCCATTTTTCTTATATTAAGCCTAAGGTTGTATAATCTTGGCATATGAATTTAGAAACTCCTCTTAGGCAAATCCCAGACATCGGTTACGTTCAGGGAGTTAGACTCGCAACTCTTAACTTAATTACTGTCAAAGATTTAATAAATCATTTCCCATTTCGCTATGACGATCTGTCAGAAACTGTCGAAATAGCACAGGCCCAACTAAATACCAAAGCAACTATAAAAGGGGAGATCTGGTCAATTAAAAACGCCTACACCAGGTCCAGAAAAATAATAACCCAGGCAATTTTTAACGACGGCACCAATTCAATTAACTTAACCTGGTTTAATCAATCCTATTTAGCCAAGAGTATTAAAGTAGGGGATAAGCTCCAAATAGCCGGCAAACTAACGAAATACGGATCCAAACTTTCAATTGTCGCTCCTGTCTGGGAAAGACTAATTTCTGAGGATCTGCCATCCGCCATAAGCCATAAGCCACTACATACCGGCGGCCTTATTCCAATTTACTCGGAAACCGAAGGCCTCTCCTCAAAATACCTAAGAACCAAAATCTCTCAAATCCTCCCCAAAGTTAATCTTTTTATCGAAGACCCTTTACCCGAAAGCATAAAAGGAAAAATGCTTGATTTAAAAGAGGCTTACCAGCAAATTCATTTCCCTGAAAACTACGAACAGGTTGAGAAAGCAACAAAAAGACTAAGCTTTGACGAAATTTTCTGGATCCAACTAAAAACTTTAATGGTGAAAGAAGCCTGGAAAAACAAACCCACCATCCAAAAATTTGCAGTAGATGATAAAGGATTAAGAAAGTTCTTAGATTCACTACCATTTCTTCTAACAAACGCCCAACAAAAAGTCTTAACCGAAATCTTAGAAGACTTACAAAAAGGTTCTCCTATGAACCGCTTAGTTCAGGGAGAAGTCGGCTCTGGAAAAACAGTAGTCGCCGCCATTGCCGCCTATATTGCAAAGCTTAACGGTTTTAAAACCATGTATATGGCTCCAACAGAAATCTTAGCCTTCCAACATTATGCCAATTTCCAGAAATTCTTCGCCCCTTTTGATATAAAAGTCGGTCTTTACACAGGTTCAAAAAAATTTACTAAGAAAAAGGATCTTGTCGAAGATCCAAAAATAATAATCGGAACACATGCCTTAATTTCTGAAAAACTAATTCCGGATCAGGTCGGCTTAATAATCATCGATGAACAACAAAGATTCGGCGTCGAGCAAAGAGCAATTCTCCGTGGCAAAGCTAAAATCCCTCATTTCTTAACGATGACCGCGACCCCAATTCCAAGGACAGTAGCCCTAACTCTATACGGAGATCTTGATTTATCTGTAATTAATGAGCTCCCCAAAGGCAGAATCCCCATAAAAACCCACGTCGTGCCCTCAAAAAAACGTACTGATGCTTACAAATTTATAGCTCAAAGAGTCGAAGAAGGAGAGCAGGTTTACATAATTACCCCCTTCATAGAAATTTCCGAAACAATGGCCACAGTCAAAGCTGCCAAAGACGAATTCGAAAGCCTGAAAAAAGTTTTCCCTAATTTAAAGCTAGGCCTATTGCACGGAAAATTAACCTCAAAAGAAAAAGAACAGGTGCTTCTGGATTTTAAAGACAAATTGTACGATCTCTTAGTGTCAACCTCCGTTGTTGAGGTCGGAGTTGATGTCCCTAATGCCACAATTATGGTCATAGAAGGCGCCGAAAGATTCGGCCTAGCCCAGTTACATCAACTGAGAGGAAGGGTAGGAAGGGGAAGTAAGCAATCGTATTGTTTACTATTTCCAACAAGCGAAGAATCCTCAATCGTATCCAGATTAAAAAACCTGGAAAAAATCTCCGATGGCTTAAAGCTCGCCGAGATCGATCTGAAAATCAGAGGCTCCGGCGAAATCTTCGGGCGCCGACAATCCGGCCGCTTCGATCTAAAGATAGCTTCGTTCCACGACCTTGAACTAATTGAAAAAACCAGAGCCGCTGCTCAAAAAATTCTTGAAGAAGACGCAACTCTTGCTAATTACCCACGAATTAAGGTAAAATTACAAAACTTTGATCAGGTATCTCCTGATTAGAAAAGAAAGGATAGTGTAGAGGGAACAGCGTATAGTTAATACAACAATAACTATACCCTAAACGCTCTATCCTGTACCCTTAAATAATGCCACACGAACCAAAAAGAAGACATTCAAAAGCCGTAAAAAATATCAGACGCGCCTCTATTAAATTAGCAGCCGTCAACTTAGTCAACTGCAAAAACTGCAACTTCAAAACCATGGCCCACATGATCTGCCGAAACTGCGGCCACTTCGGCGGCAAAAAAGTCGAATCCGAATCTGTCAAAGTCACCAGAGCATAACTTCACAATTATCCCCAGTATTTGGTATAAATAATTTATGAAAACCTCCCAAGACCCTCGCCACCTAGAAAGAATAAAAGTAATGCAGGAACTATTCTCCTTCGCTTTTAGCAAAGAACAAAAAGCCGAAAACAAAAAATCTCAGTTAATTCTCAGCAAAATAGAGCATATTGATAAATGGATTGAAGCCGCAGCTCCAAAATGGACAGCCGATAAAATTAACAGGATAGATCTAGCGATTTTAAGAATGGCAGTTTACGAACTTATGATCGAAAAGAAAAACCCGCCTAAAGTAACGGTTGATGAAGCTGTAGAACTAGCAAAGGAATACGGTTCCGAAGCCAGCCCTGGATTTATTAATGGGGCTCTGGGAAAACTAATAACTGACAATAAGCTACTGTAATCCATTTTCGGTAGTTGACTTATCTATTGGTTTTCAATTAAGTTAAAAAAAGGTCTTTAAAGAAAAAGGAGGTATAAATTTATGGCACAAAATACATTCGACGCAAATAATAAAGTACAAACTGATGTAATTGCAGAAATAGCTAAACATTTAGGAGTAACTCCCCAGGATATAGATGTTAATGCTGTTTTGTCTGACGATCTAGGCTTGGGTCCAATTGAATTGTCTGATCTGATAGGCGCAATTTCGCAAAAGTTTGATGTTAACTTTGCCCCTCAGGATTTAGCATCAATCAAATCTGTTCACGACTTGGTCGTGTCAGTTGAAGATTTGAGTTTGGAGTAAGGTTTGGGTATGGATTTTCAAGAGGGATGGCTTAATTCCCTGGTAAAAGAGAATAAAATTTTTCAGAAAGCATTTATTCACCGCTCGTTTCTTAACGAAGCGGGTTCTAACATGGAATCAAATGAGCGTCTTGAATTCTTAGGCGACTCCGTTTTGTCCTTTATAATTTCTTCTTATCTATATAAAGAAAGACTATCTGATGCAGAAGGCGATTTAACCAACCTTCGCTCATATATCGTTAAAACTAAATCTCTTTCAAAAGCCGCGGCAGACCTAAACCTGGGTTCATATCTTCAGCTTTCCAAAGGTGAAGAAATATCAGGCGGCAGAGACAACACCCAAATCCTTGCCAATACTTTTGAAGCGCTACTTGGAGCGATCTATTTAGAGCTAGGACTGGAAAGCGCTACCGACTTCATAACCTCCTATCTACTGCCACTTTTCGAAGAAGAGCTAAGAATCGGTCCTCCAAAAGACGCAAAATCTCATCTCCAGGAACTTGCTCAAACCAAAACCAAACAATCTCCTAAGTATAAAATCCTATCGACCACCGGCCCGGATCATGCTAAACAATTCCTGGTAGGCGTCTTTTTAGAAGGCAAGATAATAGGCGAGGGAAGGGGCTCAAGCAAACAAGTAGCCGAAGAAGCTGCCGCTACTTTGGCTTTAGGATCACTTCAGGTTTAAATCTTGTAAAGCTGCACATCGTTCTCCTCCTCAACTACCTTCAGATTGCGACTGCTAAAGTCGATGCTGGTTGTGCCTTGTGCTTTTGAGTAAGTTACATTATACTTACGAAGCTGCAATTTGCCTATGGCAAGTTGTGTTTTAATATATGGTCAAAATAAGATTAATGCGAATAGGAACTAACAGAAGACCTTTCTACCGAATTGTTGCAGTCGATGAGCGCAAAAAAAGAACAGGCGGATACCTTGAGCTCCTTGGAACCTACAATCCCTTAACTGAACCTAAAGAAATTAATTTGGAACAAGCTAAGATCGATGCCTGGGTCAAAAAAGGCGCTCAACTCTCAGAAGGGTTCTTAAGAATAATTGGCAAAGCCCCACAACGACCAGCTAGGAAACCAAAGAAAGCTCCAAAAGAGCCTTCAGTCGTCAGCCCTCAGCCATCAGCTGAAGCACCTGCTGAAGAGGCTAAAGTAGAAGAGGCATCAGCCGCAGAAAACCCCAAAGTCGAAGAGATTCAAGCTCCTGCAGAAGCTCAACCCGAAGAGGCCGCACCTGAAGTCGCTGAAACAAATAAAGACACAACCGAAGAACCCAAACAGGCTGAAAGCTGACAGCTGAAGTCTGAAAGCTATATATGAAAGACATAGTCGAATTCATCGTTAAACAATTTGTCTCAAACCCAGACGCAGTCGAAGTAACTGAAAAACAAGAGGATGGTTATATTAATGTCTCGCTTAAAGTTGATCCTGCTGATATGGGCTTAACAATCGGTAAAAGTGGCCAAACCATCAAAGCAATTAGACGTCTCCTAACGATTAAAGCAATATCTGAAGATGTCCGTGTTAATTTAGAATTAATTGATAGTGGTGCCCCAAAAACAGACGAAAAGGGCAGTAGCGAATCAGAAGTAGAAGAGGTAAAAGAAGACGAAAGCAAAGATTCAGAAGAAAAAGAACCATCTACTCAAAAACCAGTTTCTGAATGAAGATAACTTTTATTACTCTTTTCCCGGAAATATTTCCGACTTTCTTAAATTTTTCTATCCTAAAAAGGGCCCAACAAAAAGGACTTGTCGAATTTGAAATTGTTAACCTTCGTGAATTCGGCGATGGTGTTCACAAAAAAGTAGATGACCGTTCTTACGGAGGGGGAGCGGGTCTAATATTAAAACCAGACATACTGGCTAAGGCTTTAAAACCACTATTAACCTCAACATCCCGAACTTTCCTTACTTCCGCATCAGGTCCCACCTTAACGCAGTCAAAATCCCGGGAACTTTCAAAACTCAACCACCTAATAATAATTTGTGGGCATTACGAAGGGGTGGATCAAAGATTTATAGATAAGTATGTCGATGAAGAAATCAGCATTGGTGACTATGTCCTAACCGGCGGAGAATTACCAAGCCTGGTTATCGCTGATACTATAACCCGACTACTTCCCGGTGTCTTAGAAAAAGAAGAAGCAACTCTAAACGAAAGTTTCGAACAAGGTCTTTTAGAATATCCCCATTACACTCGCCCTGAAGATTTTGAGGGTGAAAAGGTTCCTGAAGTCCTGCTATCGGGACACCACCAGGAAGTAGATAAATGGCGAGCTTTAAAAAGTGAGGAAAAAACTGCCAAATTTAGACCAGATCTAAGGGGCAAAAGGGTTTAATTTACCCCCAGTTGGAGTCGCCCCACCGCCAACACTGGAAGTTTGAGGTAAGGCATCAGCTTTAACTCGAATATCTGCTAATGTTTGTAAATCGTCATTAGTTATATCAGGCACTTTTTCTTCTACAGTGCCAATACTCTCAGGAAGCCTCTGGTATAGAGTCACCAGACTCACTGAGGCAGAAAAATTACCAGATTTACTCTTATTAGCCTCTACTGAGACTAACTTTACTATGCGAGGAGACAACTTAACTCTTTCCATAAAACTTTTAAGATTCTCATCACTGCCGCTTATATCAAGCCTTAAGGTATACTCTGAAACTCCGCCCTTAGCTGACTCATCCGCACCGCCAGAAAAAGTAATACCTTCAAGCGTCATTCCGCTCCCACTCAAAGCCACCAACAGCTCACCAGTGACTCCAGGAATATCTTTATCTGTGGGCAAAGCAATCAATGCAGTATCTAGATTCTTCCGAAATAGTTCAACATCAACACTCTGTAGTGTTGCTTTTTTTTGCTGGAAAAAACTTTTCTGGCCAGAAAGCTCATCAATCTTGTTAAACGTTTCAAACAATTTAAAAAACTGAGGTACCGTAACCAACGCTGAGATCAATATAGCGGAGACCAGCACAAAAATAGGAATTGTCAGGTGCTTGTATCTTAAATATAAAGGATTATTAAAAAATGGCTGGGATTGTATTCTTTGTAAAAGTTCTTTTAAGGGTTTCATTTTTTCAAATTCAAAGTTAGGCTAAATCGGATAATACCGTTCTGGCTCTTGCTTAAACTGTCCACGCTCACAGACGATATCTTATCGTCATTTGTTGTTGGGTCCGTGAGCCTGTTAAAAAAAACATCTAGGGCATTGGTCACTTTGGTCTCAGCCTGAATTAGAACTTTGTCACTCTTGTCAATCTGAAGAGATATCAGATTCACGCCCTCCGGAAATAATCCGGTAATCATACTAAATAACTCAGTTTGAGTGTATTGAGTCAAGCCAAACTTATTAATAGAGTCTATTCTGTTCTTTAGAAAAAAAACCACCGCTTCTTTCTCTTTTAAAGCAGTGACTTCAGCTTTCTCCTGTTCAATACCCGTGTTAAGTCCTTGCAAAGTAACACTTTGGTAGATACTAACTAAAAGAACACCACTGGTTACTAAAATTAACACCCCCAAAAGCCCAATGCTTGCCCGGTTTATTACCGATCTTTTAGCATCTTTTTTCGCTTTCTCTTTTATCTCTGGAGGAATTAAATTAATCTTGAGTTTATCCATACCCTAGTTCTTTAATCTGTTTTCATAGCCAATCCCACAGCTACAGAATAGAATGCCCCCTCGCTCGAGAGTTTTGTTTTCATTTCAGGATCCATATTAATAGCAGTCCACGGATCTGCTTCTTGGACTTCCAGTCCTATGTAATTTGTGAAATAACTTACCAATCCTGGCAAATGCGCACCACCTCCGTTTAAAACAACCCTCTTAACCGGTCTCTGACGGTTTTGGGTTTCATGCGCCAGTATTACTCTTTTAGCCTCATTTGCAATAACATCTATAACCGGTCTAAGAGTCTTAAATAATTTCCCTTCTAACTGATCTTCCACCAATCCATAAACTTTTTTATACTCCTCAGCTTGAACAACCTCAAAATTGAAACTTTGAGAAATCGCTCTAGTTAAAGCTGAACCTCCGGTGGCGATAGAGCGTGTTAATAAAATCAACCCGTCTGAAACTATTGCAAAATCAGTATTTGTAGCACCCATCTGCACAACTAAAGTAGTAGGGGAGTAGTTATTAAAACTCACCAAAGCTCTTGCAGCCGCAATCATTTCCGTCTCAATCGCAACCACATTTAACTCAGCTTGCTGCAACACTCTTAAATACTTTTCAATCGTCGTTTTTGGTGAAGCGATAACAAACACCACAGTCCGGCTACCAGCTTCTTTTTTTGGGGAACGGAAAATAATCTGGTAATACAAATTAACCTCTGGAATTGGCATTGGCACAAACTCTTCAGCAGCGTAACGAATAGCTTGTGCTAATTCCTCGTCAGTCAAATAAGGCAGGTCGTAAACAACTCTGGTAAAAATCTTAGTTTCAGGAAGAGCAATAATCACATCCTTCGTTTGAGGATTAATCTCAGCAACCAAACTCTTTATCGCCGAAGACACCGCCTGTAAATCTAAATCAGATTCTGACAAAATCCCAGGCTGGGGTGAGGCTATATGACCAAGAGAAAGTAAACGCGGTGGATTTTCTTTGTGTGTTAAAACCACAGCTTTAATTGATGAATAACCAATATCTAAACCAATTTTTATTTGAGCAGCCATAAAATTAACGGCCGATTATTAAACCCGACCTCTTTCTAACATATCAAAAAACCCCATCACTTGTCACGCCATCTGCCATCGAATCATTTCAACTGATACGTCCCTTTAATAACTGAGAACGAACCTTGAGGCCCGGAGGAGAAGAACGGGCTTGCCACTCCTGTTTCATAGGTGACATTCGCACCGCCTGTCAATGTAATTCTCCAGGCTGTGGCCTCTCTAATATTCGTCCCTCCGGAAAGGTTAATTATTCCCCAGGGAGCATAAACAATGGAGCTGCTGTTTCCACCAGTAACGTTAATAGCAGGGATAGATTGTGAATTATATGTAGATAAACCCATTAGATAACTGCCTGTAGCTCCTGAACCCTGGAATCTGCTGCCACCATCCAATAGAATTGTTCCGTCAACCACCACTACCCCTGAAGTCAGCCCATAACTTGGATTAAGCCTGACAGTGGAACCCCCAGTTACATTTAAGTTTCCAGTAATCCAAACAGGCGATTCAATTTGTATACTACATCCTCCTTGAACAGTCACATTTCCAACATACTTTTTCTTTTGGAGTGTCGTATTACAAGGCCACCCGATATTAACATTCCCAGTTTGTACCTGATCATCAGCTATGCCTTTCCATTCATCAATATTGGCTTGTGAAATTGGGAAGCCGACAGGTGGTGGATCCGTCGATCCGGGATGACAATAGATATTCGAATTACAGTTTTGGCCTCTAACGGTAATACCGTTTTGAGTCTGGAAATAAGCATCTTTCCCGATTTGCAAGGCTGAGGGATTATTACCTGTCATTGTATTAGCAAAAGCATTCCCTGATATATTTCCACTTCCGCTTCCGACAATTCTATTTATATCACCACCCATAAAAGTTTTAAAATCTAAATCTCCGGCAATCGCTGTCCATATTGGACTTCCTGCACTCCAATTAGCCGAATAGCTGGGACTACCCTGTGTGTAACCGCCTAAGCTATCTCTAGACCAGGACCAATAGTTGTTGTTATCTGATGAGGTATCTAACATAACCCAATAGGTTGTTCCGCCAGTCAACACCGGAGTAGTAGAGAATCCAACATCAATAAAACCGTATTGCGTCGTAACCAGGTTGGCGCTTAAAGTTCCGGAGGTTATAACATTATTTTTGTTTGGCCTTCCGGCACTATCACCCAAGATTCTAACAGTGAGATTGGAGGGAGAACCAATTTTCTTTAATTTTAGTGAGACCTTATTTAAAGAGTTCGTAGCGCCAGGTCTAAAACTCTGAGCAACATCTAATCTATTTTCCGCAGATATAGTCTTACCGAAAAAGTAATCGTTACAATTTACCGAACTGCACTCTTGCTGAACATCAGCTGTTGGTGACGTACCGGCTGCCACATACGCATCTCCTGTAATAAGACCTCCACCTGATATATTAATATCGTTATTTGAGTAAACCGAACCTGTCACTCTGGATCCGCCGTTTATGTCAAACCCGCCTTCACCCGCTAAAATGCCATAAGCAAAGGATATGCCAGCTCCTTTTTGCATCGTCACCGAAGCCGTCGACTTAAGTTTAGGATTAGCCCTGTTAGGAATGTAACCTGTTGCCTCAATTTTTTTAGTGTTCTGATCTATATCAGTTATCAAAACCGAATATGAACCAGCTCCTAATTCAGTCTCATACTCTCCCGAGTAAGCTCCTCCACTTAGATTAAGCCCCGCTACAGCCTTATCAATCCCGGCTTCAGCTAAAGTTGTTGCCTCCAGATTATTGAGAGAGTAACGCGAGCTCTGCTTAAAATTAAAAGATCTGGAAACTAAAACGAAAGTAATTATTAGCGTTGCCGTGAGGGCAATAAGCGCAAGAGCAAAAATTGCACCACGTTGAGTTGAGTATTTTTGGGCAGTTTCCATTACTAATTATTCTTAATATTAACTACTCCGCTGGAGCTGCTTTCATTATCAGCGAGTCCGTCAATATCAGATAGATTAATTATAAAATTAACCCGGACTGCTTGGGAAGAGGAAACTTGATTGTTGTTAGTATCCAGATACAGAAATTTTATAGTTTCAAGGGAAGTAGAAAGAACTTTATTGATTGCTTTTCTTGAACTTAGATTATCAGGAAAAACCTTAACTCTTAATACTTTAGAATCTATCGGCTCCTTCACAATAATTGCGTAATCAAAAACCGAGTCTATAACCTGCTCAGTTGCCGAAATAGCAGGCAACTTAAGTACCAATACATTGATTCCTGATTGATACTGTGGAGCACCTGAGATTGGGTATTGTGAAACAACACCACCTGAAGATTTAATCAGATCTGAAATTTCCCTAACCGAGGTATTAAGTGATAATCCCTGGTCAACTTTGATAGTCTGGTCAATAAAAAAACTATTTGAAGAAGTAATTATCCCAACCAAAACAAATCCTACGATAGACGTTATGGTAAGCCCAATCAATATTTCTACCAAACTCATCCCATTTTGCGAAAGCTTCATCTAAGCCCATCCTTCGCAACAAGGGTTACTAATTGGTAAGTTTTTGGTTCACTGTTCTCATTCCAATTAATTGTTATTTTAACCTGCTTAATAAGCTCATTACCCGAGCAAACACCCTGAGGACAATCACTTATCACAGTGTGCGCGGACACTTGAGCTAACTTTTTTAGTCGCGAATCAGAAATTGGTGAAGTGCCATTGGCTAAATTGTCGTACCCTAACAATCTAACATCTTCCATTTTTTTAGCAGCAATCTCCCGGATAACAGAATCACTTTGGCTGCTAGTTATCAAATTAATTGCATTTGGCAAATTACCAATTACAACAACCATCATTCCAATCAAAAATAACCCGACAATAACCTCTACTAACGAAAAACCATTCTGAATGCGGGTTAATTTCATTTTATAATTTCATTTGTTGAAAAAAGCGCAAAATCAAACCATGGTAATACCACATCTTTAACCTTAAACGCCTGAACCTGCTTCTGACTCTGCCCAGCTGTACCCGTAGCATTATAAATTTGAACCTGGGGAGGGAACTGAGATCCAACAACCGGTGCTATAGCTAAGCTGTGGTTTTCTTTAATATAAAGAAATCTTATTCTGGCCAGAATTAATTTACAGGTTGCCGTGCCACAACTGTCGCTAGGGGCCACTGTTCCTAAGTCTAAAATAGGACCTACAGTCTGTCTACAATAGAACTGACGACTATTACCCAATATTCCCGTTGCCATTGTCGGGTTTGTACATGAGGTCTCCGTAAATCCATTTCCGCTAGGAGGATCCGCTCGTGTGGTGTGTGAATCATAATACTGAGAATAGGTGTAGAAATTACTTCCGCTTTGAATCACAACAGTAACATCAACAGCTGGCAAATCTGTCGTCAGTGCATTTCCATAGTAAAGATCAAAACTGGCGCTGCCCGGATTATAGAAAGCTACCGGAGCCCCTACCACTGACGGATCAACAAACCAAAATTGAGCTGTGGTTTCCCTTCCAATCTTTGGGTATTCGATTCCCGCATTCGTTCCGCTATAAGGCAATAATCCTGAAGAGTCAACAGTAGCAGATGAATTGTTATCTAAGGGGAGAATATAACCTAGCGGTAGCGGACTAGATAGTGCCTTTTGTATCCCGGCCTCTGCTGCGGAAAAAGCTCTGGTTGCCTGCTCAACTTGGGTGGATGTCGTAACATCGTTTACAGACCGCTGAGTTAGGGCAAGTCCTACTGATAGAGAAACCAACATTACAAGTAACAGGATAATTATCACTTGTCCTTTTTGATCTAAATCTATCTCGTATCCCGTGTCTCGTATATCTATATTCATCTTATTTGTATAGTCGTCTGAACTGAAAAAATTTCCGAAGACAACACCCCTCCGCTCGTTAGGGAAGGGTTTACCTTAAACTTTATTGTAACCTGGTCTTTACCTCCTGAACCGGCGATCTTAGTAAATTCCCCGTCACTAATTGACACTCCAGATGATGTGTCCTTGTTAGTGATTGCGACCTCAGCCGGACTAACTATAACAAGTGAGCAAAAGTTCGCAAAATCATCGGAGTTTAAGTTCTCTTGTTTTATTATATAACCATTCTGTGAGGTAACAGGATCAACAAATCTAAACTTCACATATTTACCTGAAAGCGTCCGCACAACCAGGGATTTTATGGGAGCCGCCGAGCTATAACAGGCAACACCTTCCGAATTCCTTAAAACTTCAGTAATCATACTCATTGCCTGTTCAGCATTCTGTTTTAGCTTACTTGTTGTGTCCGACTGGGTATTCACTCTGTATGTTCGACTAAGTATCGTCGAAGAAACTAAACCAATAACCCCGAGTATTGTGATCGCAATAATCACTTCTACTAAAGAAAATCCTTCTTTTGAGATTGGGTTGTTCCACTTCATACTTTTATTCGTCCTAATTTAGTCTACTCATTATTGTAACCAAATCAGACGAGTGCTCTCCAGTGGTATCGGTCCAGTACACTCGCGATGTTACTTTCTTTTGAGAAGGAGCCTCATCTTCAATCGTGATCTGACTCGTAAATCCATTTGGCAAAGTTGCCCGGGTAGCACTATATGTCAGGCATATAGGTTTGGCCTGAGTCGCCCCTCCCGAACTAACATTACAACTCTCTTGAATAACAAAAGTACAACCATTTGAGCAACTCGGCTCGCTTCCAAAAGTCGTGGTCCAAATATCGTCCCAAGTTGAACACACTATAGGTGGTAGAGCAGCTACCTGTGTTTGTGTGCAAACACCATAATTTGCGTTCTTTATAGTTCTGACTTTTTCAATATTTTCCTGAGCTTTTTTAGTAGCCTCAACCTGATTTTTCGAAAACTGTGTGTTCTGAAGACTCTGGATAGTAGTTATAGCGATCGCCCCCGTAACCACGACCACTAGTCCTATTCCAATAACCAGCTCCATCAAGCTTTGTCCCGATTGAAAGCGATGAGTCATCCTATTCATCTGATAGTACCTCCTGGCTCCACAACAATACTCTTAGTCAGCCCTGAACCTGACAAAGTTATCGTCACTGCCGTCCCGTAAACAGGACCAGAAGAATTCGCGCACTTATAAGACATTTGAGACCCCGTGTATATAATTGACATGTTCTCTCCCGCACAAGGCACAGTAGCAGCCTGAAAAACCGAAGGACTCGTAGGAGTAGGAGCAAAAGGACTGGTAAAAACTGTTTTAGCTGGCGGAGTTTGACAATTTGAGACCAGAATATAATTAGCGCTCGCTACATTAAAGTCGACCTGCCAACTGGTAGAAGCATTATTCTGACCACATTCAATTCTCGAAGCTGCTGAAGACTGAGCTCTTTTAAGTATAGTACTCAGCTGCGAGACAGATGCATCTAATTCCTGAGTCTTCGAAAAATTCCTAATATTGGGCATAGCCACAGCCGCCACAAAACCCATTATGGCCAGAGATACCATTACCTCAATTAGAGTAAAACCCGTTTTTTTAAAATTAAAACGGAAAGTGAGTGAGAGTATCTTCTTATAAGGCATTAATACAAAATTAGCACAATTCACGCTCTTAGAGCAACTAAGGCTGAGTTAACAGAAAGTTATAAGTGCCCGTTACATAGCAAACAGTACCAGAAGGTGAGGGGATCCCCTCTAAGGTACCACAAAGATAATACTTGTGACATGT
>CAYNRM010000016.1:0-17325 GCA_964399555.1 uncultured Gammaproteobacteria bacterium
GTTTAATCGTTCTCACAAGATCATGATCACTAAGAATTTCTGTCGTCTCCTTCCAGGATTCGTATTCTGCAGCTGACATCAACACCGCAGCCGGAACTCCATTCACCGTAATAATGTAATCATCCAAACGCTTATTGGCATTATCAACCAGAGTAGCTAGTTCTTCCCTGGCTTTAGTTATAGGTAAGGTTCTTGTCATAAAAATATATTACATAATTTTGTACAATAAGTAAACATAACAATTGACGCAGATCTAAAATAATTACGTCATGTCCGCTGATTTTCGTCGGGATAAGGAATATCCAGATGTCTGTAAGCTGCCTCTGTCACCACTCTCCCTCTTGGCGTTCTTTTTAAAAACCCTATTTGCAACAAATACGGCTCAATAACATCCTCAACCGTACCTATATCTTCTGAAATTGTCGCCGCTACGGTCTCAAGCCCAACCGGACCCCCTTTAAATTTCTGAATAATTGACACTATCATCCTTCTGTCGGAATCATCCAGCCCAACCGGATCAACTTCCATTAATTCAAGCGCCCGGCCTAGTAGTTCCGGAGTGACAGACCCAGTCCCATGAACCTGGGCGTAATCACGGACCCGCTTTAATAGTTTCAAAGCAATTCGAGGTGTTCCCCTCGCTCTCCTGGCAATCTGAAGAATCGATTCTCTATCAATCGGCAACTCCAGTTTTTTGGCGCCAGTTGCAATTATGTCTCCCAATTCTTCCGGTAAATAAAATGATAACCTCTGTGTCAATCCAAACCTGTCTCTCAAAGGAGCTGCTATCATACCAATCCGGGTTGTTGCGCCAACTATGGTGATATGAGGTAAATCCAATCTAACAGTTCTGGCAGAGGGGCCTTTACCGATAATAATATCAATAGCAAAGTCCTCCATAACCGGATAGAGAGTCTCTTCAACAACTTTACTCAAACGATGAATTTCATCAATAAAAAGTATATCTTTATCCCCTAAATTAGTTAATATTGAGGCTAAATCCCCCGCTCTTTCAATGGCTGGCCCTGATGTAATCCTGATCTGACTACCTATGCCTTTAGCTATTAAATGAGCTAAGGTTGTTTTCCCTAGTCCAGGCGGTCCATACAACAAAGTATGCTCCATCGGTTCATCCCTTTTTTCGGAAGCTGATATAGCAATTTTCAAAGATGCTCTGACTTTCTCCTGACCGATAAATTCATCCCAATCTCCAGCTCGTAATGACTTAAACATTTTCTCCTCTTCAGGGCTGTCAATTATTTCCGGTTTTTTTGTATTTTTAATTTTATCTGCCATTTTATTAATTTAGTCTCTCTACTTTCCTAATGTCTTTAAAACAAAACGAATCTTGTCTTCAATTTTCAGCAACTCGTCCGGCATATCTTTCAAAGCCTGAGTCACTTCAGCTTTACTGTATCCCATTGCCCCAATCGCTTCTATAATTTGGCGGGAATCAGAATTTTCGCCCGATAAATCCAATTCAACAATTCCGCCGATCTTATTTTTTAGCTCAATAATTATCCGCTGCGAATTTTTCTTACCTAATCTGGGAATAGTCTGAAAGAAATCTACGTCAGCATTTGCAACTGCGCTTTTAACTGGTTTGACCCCTCTGTCAATAATATTTAACGCAGTTTTGGCCCCGATTCCGGAAACATTTAACAATATTTTAAAAAGCACCAATTCCTCGCTCGTTTTAAAACCAAATAAATCTAAATTTTCTTCACGAACATGCGTGTAAATATATACCTCCAAAGACTGATTAATTACCAACTTTGATAATTCTGAAACTGGTATAAAGACTAAATAACCAACACCGTGGGTCAGCAAAATTATTGAATCATTATTCTTGGAGTGTACCAAACCTGTAAGAAATCCGATCATAAAATTTTATTGTTTACTTTATAGCTGTAGGCATAAGTCAATGCAATAGCCAATGCATCTGCTGCATCATCGGGTTTAGGGATTTGTTTTAATTTCAAAAGTGATTTTACCATTTGCTGAACCTGATTTTTATCAGCTTTTCCATATCCGCTAATCGATAATTTAACCTGGAGGGGAGTATAAGAAACTAATTTAACTTCGGCCTGAGAAATAGTTAACAAAATTACCCCTCTGGCCTGACCAACACTAAAAGCCGTTTTCGAATTCGCAGCAAAAAAAAGTGATTCTACTGCCACAACATCCGGACTATACTTATTAACCAATTCTTTAATAAAGTCATGAATTTTCTCAAGTCTTTTTTCCTCAGCTAATTTCGCATCCGTCTCAAAACATCCGCAATCAGTCATACTCTGAGCACCATTTTCTTCCCGAATAACACCCCATCCCATTCTGCCAATCCCTGGATCAATACCTATAATAACCATCTGACACTCATTATATATGTAACCGTCCTAAGGGGGATAAGCCCAACTTAAGTTACCCTTGTCAATAGTCTTATAGTAATATATACTTCCTTTATTAACTATGAGATTGCTTAATACCAGCCGCTCTTTATTCTTAGGATTCCTGCTCTTCTATGCCTTCACAGGCTACTACTTCACCTACATTTTAGAAATATTCCATAATGACGCCCTCTCCCGCACTGCTTTAGCTTTCTTTACCACCTTCGGCCGCGATCCCCATCTTGCAGCCATCGGTTTTGTTTGGCAACCTTTCCCCAGCTTGGCCCAAATCCCTTTTTTAATTCTCCTAAAACCTTTCGGATTAATGTTAATGTCCGGGCCACTAGTAACCTCACTATTCGGAGCTCTCTCAACCGTAATAATTTACAAAATCGGTCAATTGATAGTTAACGAACCTAAAAATATCTTACCCTTACTTATCTCAATATTCTTCGGCCTTAACCCTCTCATTATTTTGTACTCAGCTATTGGCACCAGTGAAATGATCTTTATGGCTTGTTTAGTTTTATCTTCTTTCTTTCTGGTTAAGTATTTTTATTCCCAAAAACAATCAGATATTTTAATGGCCTCAAGCGCCATAGCCTTCTCCTTTTGGTCAAGATACGAAGCCTTACCGGCTTTTGCCGGATCTATCTTAATAATAGTTTTGTATTTAATTTTTGCCCGTTCAAATTTGAGGAAAATTGAATCAACCCTATTCCAATACACTCTTCCCTTCATTTACTCAGTTGGACTTTGGATCTTAGCGAACTGGTTAATCATGAAAGACCCCTTCTACTTTATTAATAGCCCCTACTCCAATGCCTCATTCACCACCTCTTTTAAATCCACTCCCGGACTCTTAGAAGGCTCCTATAATTCTTTAATTAACAGCATCAGATACACTATTAACCGCAGTTTATACCTAGCACCTGTAATTTGGTTAATTCCTTTAATCGGTATCCCCTTAAGCAAAAAAATCAGTCATCATCCTAAAAATCTTTTGCTTCTAGGATTTATAACTTTTCCTTACTTAACAATTCTTTTGTTCCATAGCTATCAACTTTTTAAAGGCGAATCGTTCGGCTGGTTAAGATTCTTTATCTATGCCATCCCAATGAGCGCCCTTGTTGCCATGTATTTAGTAAGACGACATTTGATATTGGGCGTTCTTGCCGCTTCATTTATGATTCTCGGAATGTATACAACACTTTACGCAATAAGTGATAGAGATCTCGGAAGAGAAGAAATCTCCTTCTTTCAAAAACTAGGAGATAATAATTCACAACTGGATTTCTCCAGAACCTATATCGATCAAAAAGCAGTTGCCGCTTTTATGGACACAGTTCCAGGAAAAGTAATCATCGACACTGACAAAGGATTTGCCATTCCTCTTTTTGCCAAAAACCCGGAACGTTTCATAATAACTTCTGACATCGATTATCTAAAAGTTATCGGTGATTATTCTACCCACTCTGACTGGATAATCCTCCCCCAACCAGTCTCAGACGACAGAGGGCAAAATAAAATCTACGAGTTCTACCCAGGAATCTGGGAAGGTAACGCCCCCGACATAACTCTCCATAAACAAATAGAAGGCTGGAGAATTTTCAAAATCAACCAGTCTACTGACATTATTGATATCAAATACTAAGTGTACGCGTCTGTCCATATATAGACAGTCTAATACTTGTCTAAGATTAATATATTTCGAGGCTAAAATTGACTAATCAGATATAATCACACATAATCCAATATAGTTTGAAGAAAAAACTGATATTGTCAGACCAACAATGTTTCAAATACTAACAAAGCTACTCAATTTAAAAAGAATAGAACGGTTAGGTTTAGGAAGAAGTGTCCGCTACCGCATACCCAAAAAATAATATCTTATAAGTTCCAAGCTAGATTTGACTCGATCGCATTTGCATTGAGGGTGCCGTATCGCTATTAGTATTTCATTTACTTTTTCAACGTTGACGCTACGTACATAATTATGTACTATAAAATCATGATAAAAACTTTACCTATTTCCCAGGCGAGAATAGAACTACCCACATTAGTAGATAAAGCGAGTAAACTTTTAGACGAGTACATAATTACTGTTAACGGAACTCCTGCAGCTATACTAATGTCAGCCAGAGAATATGAATCCTGGAAAGAAACAAACGAAATTCTGTCTAATCCGGAATTGGTGGAGTCAATTAAGCAGGGTGAAGAGGACATTGCAGCAGGTAATTATGTAACTTTGGAAGATCTTAAAAAAGATCTGGGCTTATGAAAAAATCGCCTGCAGGATATAAACTCATAATATCCAACAGAGCCAGGAATGTTCTTAAAACTTTACCTAAGCGTTACCAGCAAACTATCATTCTAACTTTGATGGAAATCCAGGAAAACCCACTAATCGGAAAATCACTAGCTAGAGAACGCACAGGGCAGTTCAGCTACAAAGTAGGTACATATCGTATAATCTATCGGATCAACAAAAAAGACAGAGTAATTCAGGTCCTATCCGCAGGCCATCGCTCAACTGTTTACCAATAATTTTCTTTACGGATCAAGAGGAGTTCTCTTAAGTAACGATGAATCCTCTTCTTTTGGAAATCCACTAATAACGCTCAAAGCACTTGGTAGAATTTGGAATTCAACCGGTGTTTGAGAAAAAAATCTGCTGTCGGCATGTATTCTTATTTTAGGCTTAGTTTCAATCCTCACTTTTGTTGCCTGGAAAGATGAAATTTGCGGATGTATTAAAAACTGCTTAGAGAGAGTACTAAAGAGAAAGTTCACTAATTGAAACTTGGACATTTTATAAACTGAAACCGTCAATTTATGATCATTTAGTCTGGAGAGAGGTGAGATATTTAAAGACGCCCCACTCAATGGTCCATTACTTATTGTAATTAAATGTGTTTTCACTTCTATCTCTCTGTCGTCAAGAAAAATTTTTGCCTCAAATTTATCATAATTATAGAAAGATTTTAAAATAGCAAATAATTCTCTCCTTTTGCCTTTTTCAAATTTCCCAAAATGTTTATGAAAACTTGCGTCCAATCCAATCCCCGCACTCTCCAAAAAATAATGTCTTTGTTTTTTACTCTCCGTTAAATCATCAACAACCCCAACATCGATTTTTCGTATCCTTCCAATTTTAATAACCGCAATCGCTTTTTCCAATTCAAAAGGAATTGACAACATCTTAGCGGTATTCATAAAAGAACCTATCGGGATAATCCCCAGTGTAGTATCCGTCCCAACTAATCCACTAGCCGCCTCTCCTACTGTACCGTCCCCTCCCGCAACAAAAACAGTTTTCGCTTTTTTCCTTGCTGCTTCCCTGGCAAATATTTCCGCGTCCCCTGGCTTTTTAGTTGGTGTTAACTCATACGGAATTTGATATTGATGAAGTAAAAACTCAATCTCCTCTAAGTTCGTCGACTTCTTACCCATATTCCGCTTTACGCCGGCATTCGGGTTATAAATTAATATAGTTGGTTTAGGCTGATTATTTTTCATTACTGCTGTTCTCTTTACTTTTTAATCTTCGCATTGCCCGCAATTCGCTAGTAACCATCAAAGCAATAACTCCCGTTATAAAGCCTATTAATGATCCGGCTATAGCATCAGAAGGAAAGTGTGCCCCTAAATAAACCCGACTAAGAGTGATAAAAACCACAAAAATAAATAGCGGTATCCGAAGTTTAGAAATAAAGCCGGCCATAACAGTCGAAATTAAAGCCGTCTCTCTGGCATGTCCCGAAGGATAAGAAGACAATTTCCCCCAAGCCATTTTCCCAAAATCATCGACATTATTTTCCAGTGTTAAAAAGGGCCTATCCCTAAACACAAAATGCCAGTCAATAGCTGTCACCACCATCGCCAGAATTACTGCTAGGACTACCGAAAACAAAAACCATGGTATGAGTGCCTTTTCTTTAAACCAAAGTATTCCAGCTCCTCCCAAAACCATAAAATACAAATAACTAGGCAATCTTCCCGGACTTAAATAATCAGGCAAAAAATTAAAATTAAACGGATCCACAATCGTATCAAGAAATTGTGACTGCATACTGTAATGAATTAATTTATAAAAATAATTATCTGAATATGTAATTAGCGGATTTGACTGCACTAAAATCCCAACTCCAATAGAACCAAGTACCAACCCAACGAAAAGTAGAACTGCTATGTGGTAAGTATGTAATTTCAGCTTAGTTAATTTGGTAATCATATTCTTATTTTATAAGCATGGAGCGATAATAAACAGCAAGGAAAATTAACCCCAGCAAAACACTAAACCCTAAAGTCATAATTCTAAAAATCAAGATTATAACTATTGCCTCTTGCAAACCAACCTTAAAAAATAAAAATGACGCCGACATTGCGCCTTCCGTAAACCCCAACCCTCCCGGAGAAATAGAACCGATACTAGCAGCTACAATTCCTAACACATACACATAAAGACTTTGCATATAACTTAAAGAGCTGCCTGTTGAGCGGACTATCAAAAACAACAGCACTCCCCCTAAAAAATGGGTTGCCAAACTGATTAGCAACGAGTTAAAAAAAGTCATATTTGGTATTAGTTTTTTACCAATAAAAAAATCTTCTCTAAATGCTCCCTGACTAGTCCTAGCCCGGCTTATGATTTGATTAATTTTCTTAAATTTAACGGTTCTCTCAAGCAAAATTCTCAATGGCTTGTCATGACTCAGAACTAAGAAAACCATAAGTATAATTAAGAAACTTAAAAATGCCGGAACAAGAAATATATCAAAGATTATGCTCCCTACGATAACAATTAACACTGCAGAAAACACTTCGATGTAGGCTTGCAATATAACCGGCCCAATTGTCTCTCTGACTTTAACATGAGCTTCTTTCTTAAGTAATGATGTTCTCAACATTTCTCCCGCCGGTAAGGGGCTGGTTGCACCTCCTGCAAAGTAAGTTTTAAATGCCGTCCACCAATCAATCTCGACACTCCCTCCTCGCAAAATAGTGAAAAAACGGTAAGCCTTAATAGTCGAAATTATCATCGAAAGTGTAAGAAACACCGCTATATCCAGCTTGGGCAAGTTCATCAAATACCTCTGAGCTTCACTTATATTAATGGACTTACTAAGCACGAAAAGCATTAAACTAACAATTACACCAGTCAAAAGTAACCTTTTAAACATACTCAGCAATTATCTTACAAACGCACCCAAGAAAATTAATAAAAATGAAAGAATTATGTAAGAATTCTTACAATTGTATTGCAGAGTCCGACAGGAATGTTATACTTTCCGAAATGACAAATACAGTTCTGGTAGTTGAAGATGATCCAGGTCTCCAAAAATATTTAAAAGAGCTTCTCTGGGAAAATGCTTATGTTGTCCACGTCGCCCCCGACGGCATCCAGGCTCTTAACTCTTTAAATAAATTAAAACCAGACATCATGGTTTTAGATTTAGGCCTTCCTAACATGAGCGGAGAATCTGTCTGTGTTGAAGCCAAGAAAAAGTACCCCGAACTACCAATAATAATTCTAACCGCCAAAGATACTTCTAATGACATAGTTGAAGGATTGAATCTTGGGGCTGACGACTACATGACAAAGCCTTTCGTCGCCGACGAACTATTAGCCCGCATCAAAGCCAGACTTAGGGGTAATGAGGATAATACCGGAAAACTCACAGTTGGCGATTTAGAACTTGATAATAAATCCTTCGAAGTAAAAAGAGCTGGCGAACTAATCCATCTCACCCCCCAGGAATTCAAGTTATTAGAATACTTAATGAATAACAAGGGAAGAATTTTAACCAGAGAAATGATCCTAAACCGCGTCTGGCTTTACTCCCCAGATATCGAAACCCGGGTAGTTGACGTTTACATGGGCTACCTAAGAAAGAAAGTCGACGACTCCCACAAAGTAAAACTCCTAAAATCCGTCAGAGGATTTGGATACATGATTAAGGATTAACTCTTTATCTTATCGCTATGAGAGCTGTACTATTCAATTGACAAGCTGCTACTAGCTTGTGGTGATAATCTCTATCCAATCCTTCTTCAGCGTCCACAAAATCATTCGGCAGAATTATTCCCCGACCTGGTCTTACCCCTACTTCTTTCATATGAAGCTTGAATAATCTTCTCAGCAAAGAACTCCTAAATCTGGCATTCTTAAGCTCATTTGCATCAAATTCTGCTCCCATCATCTCTGCAATTAGAGCATCGCCCATACGCCCCCCCCTAACAATACTTTCCCGGCTACCCATATATTCCCTTAGTTCTCCTGCAGTTATCTCAGGATCATCAAGAGAGTAACCCTCTTTTTTATATGCTTTTGCAGGCTTTGAATCTAATTTGTTATATGTATCTCTTTCTCTCGAAGCTACCTCTTGCACCTTAGGATTAGTCATCCGATAAACTGCAAAATGATCTGCTGGATTTGCCATCGCATTTCCTGTAAATCCAAATACATACTCGGCTACAACGAAATGAACATGTTCCGGATCCATCTCAGGAAGTCGTCTATGGGAAATATTTACAGCTGTATGGATCCTATTCCTTATAACACTTCTATCATCAGCGTCCCATTCCGATGCAATATGTTTAACAAGTGGCATGCCATCAGCCCCAAACTCATGCATCATATTTTGACCTACGGTCGGCATACTTATAAAGTGAGCTTTAGGAAGTTTACCCGTCCCATCATAAACTCTTTGAACCACCTCTTCATTAAACATAAACCTAGCTAGCCACTCAGCTGCCATACTTGACTTACCATTCCCCCCTTCACCCAAAGAACTCACCACCGTAGCAAATCTAGGTCTCTGGATTGCATTGGTTATTACTGCATCCAAATGACTACGAGCAGCCGCATTAGGTAGTGAGAAAGTTTCCTGTCTTTGGTAGAGCTCCAGAAGGGCATTCGAAATCTGCATTTGTTTTTGAAGTTGCTGGATCTGCTGTTGTGCTTCCATATTAGCAGAATAGCCCATGCGCATCTCTCCATTCATAGCCATTTGCATGCTCATAAATTCACTTTAGGCAATCGTATTTCTACCACAGTCCCTTTCTTCTCTTTAGAACGTACGACTATATCACCTTTGTGCTTTTCTATAATGCTTTTAGCCAAAAATAACCCCAAACCCAAACCTTTTTGCTCATCAACCTCTCCCTTGTAAAAACTCTCAAAAATTTTTGACAAATCTTTTTTATTAATTCCTGTCCCCTGATCAGTGATCCGTAAAACTAAATCGGATTTAGTAGATTTAAACTTTACATTTATTTCAGAGCCCGCAGAAGAAAACTTTATTGAATTATCCAATATACTTGTTAGAGCTTTAAAAAGCTTATCCGCATCAGCAATTAAATGGTCATCTTCCGGTTCAACATGGTTTATAAATTTAAATTTCTGCCTCACCCCTACACTCTCAAATTGCTCTATAGCTTTTCTGATAATGCTGGCTAAGTCACATTCATGCAAAATAAATTCCATTTTCCCCACATTAATCCGGTTCACCTCCAGTAACTCACTAATTAAATTAGTCAATCTTTTATTCTCTATTGATAATTCCCGAATCCATTTACCTTCCTGAGTATCGTGTTTACTCATCCTGCTGTTTAACAACTGAATGTATCCGGATATTGTCGTCATTGGTGTCCGAAGTTCGTGTGCCGCCAGTGGTATAAATCTGTCACGAATCTCAAGAGCTCTTTGCGCCTCATCAAATGCCTGTGTTTTTCTAATTGCTAAAGAAGCAAATGAACCAAATAGCTTTAATATATCAAGTTCAGCCTGTGAGAATTTTTTATCTACATATGATTGAACTACCAAAACTCCCATCGATTCTTTTTTATGCGAAAGCGGAATAAAGAGTATTGATTTAACTCCTCTCTCCCTTAACTCGGGGTGGATATTAGGATGCTTCGACGTATCGACTATGAACGCCTGTTTACTAACAAGCGCTTTATAAGCAAAACCTTTTTTGCGGCTCTTAGTATCTTTAGCAATGTCCGGAAATGCATAAACAAGTTGAAAGTCCCCATTTTGACGCAACAAAACCCTACCCTCATCACCTTCTACCAACTTTACAGCTTCATGAGCAATTGTCTTATATAAAGTAGCCGCATCAAGCGGCTCGAGTAATTTAAGTCCTGCTGTATATATTTTTTCTATAATTTCCATATTTAATTATGCTGCCTCAGCAAATCTCAGTCTTGATTCTCTAATTTGATTTCTCATTCCTGACTCTAATATAACTCTCTCCAGATGTGGTTGATTCATCGCTTCAAGTCGGCTCACAGGCAAAAACACCTCATCGCAAATTACACTTAACAACAGGGCAATTGCCGTATCATCCTCATGCGCTTTAACAATTTCTTTATTCGTCCCATCTCTGCTCCACAATGCTGTAGCCAACTTTAATTTTCCGGACGCAACCTCATAATGGGGCGGCAGAATCATGCCAAGTCCCGGATCAACAATTTTAACAACCTCCTGTTCTAGTTTTTTTACCAACGCGCCCCGGCTTAAATAAGTATGACCAGAAACAATCGTATTTTTATTACTTGGTTCGTCTAATGTACTCCGGGCCAATTCAGCAACTCTTCCTTGATCAAGCATGAAATCGTCTAAATCAATTGGCGTACCTTCACGAACAAATAAAGGAGGCACCCACTTAGGATCCCTGATCATACCCCCAAACCTATTTGCGATAACCTCAAAGCGGGAAGGCTCATCCGTCAGTAATTTATCCAATTGCTCTCTCCTAAGTACCTCCCAATTAAGTCCTTGATCGAAGAACAATCTTTTAATCAAATTACCACCCCCAAAAAGACTATTTGCAAATGTTTCGTATGGTCCCCCCATGCTATCTATGACAGCTTGGTTAGCCTGGTCAAAAAAACTGGAAGTTATCCCTTTTTTTAAGTAAGGTAATTCAGTTCTTGGATCTTTTCTAACTAAAAGAACACCGGTTATATCAACCAGTGTTCTTGTTCGAACATTTTCTACTGTCATTATAATCACCAACCTATAATCTTACACGAACTCAAAAATATTACAAGACAATTTACAATCTTCAGGCACGTTTCTTACAAAAGCATTACTTTTTTCATACTAAATATCCAGAAAGCTATTAACTTCCTGGATATTTATCAGTCTGTATTTACAAACTTAAACTCTGGCTCGAAACATCATTCGTCCCAGATAAATAAGTATCATCGAACCAATAATCGCCACGATCAGGCTATACAAATTGAATCCTGATGCTCCTCCGGCACCAAAGAAATTAAAAATCATTCCTCCAACAAAAGCCCCAATAATACCTAAAATCACATCACCCATCAAACCTTGGCTTTCATTAGTTTTCATAATCATCGATGCTATCCAACCGGCAACAGCCCCGAGCACTACCCATAAAATTAAATCCATTTTTTTCTCACCTTCTTTCTATTATGAATATTACTCATCAATAGTTAATGTGCGATGAAATTTTGGTAAGAAATTTGAAAGACCAGCGCCTTTCAGCAACCTGGAAACTGTTGTGCTTGCAGTGTAAAAATTACGTAAGTATAATGAAAGAGAACTATGAAAAACCTGTCCTACCATTCACATCTTTTTGATTTAAAAATTCGTCAATCTTCTAAAACTACTTCTATAGACATGCAAATAAACTTCGCTTTAGTAAACACTAGCGACGTCCCCGATACACTAGAATTTCTCAAACAAAACATCCCTAGTGTTCTTAAGACTCAATGCTTCAACGACCAAAATCTCCCATTTAATGTCGAAGTTCAACAAACAGAAATAGGTCATTTATTTGAACATATTTTGATAGATAATTTATGTGCGTTAAGAATCAAAAGCGGAGCCACTTCAGCTGTTTTTAATGGTACAACTTCATGGAATTGGAAAAAAAATCAGTATGGGTCATTTCAGATTTTAATAGATATCGGTAAAAAAGATTTAGAAATGCTGGTGGAGGGATTAAGAAAAACTATCAATCTAACTAAAACTTTAATCTCCCCCAGATTTAATTATCTATTAACAGCTGAGTCCCCAACAATTCGCGGGCAACTAACTAGTCACCCGCAACATTCTTGATTTTAGTAAAGCCCGAAAATATTATACAACTTTCTTCTGTCCGCCTCTTCTTCCAGCGGCAGCAGCTTCTTCACTATCCCATTCATGGGCAGTTCCCGCTTCGTGTGCAGCTTTACCTCCCTTGGAAGCGATCTCGCGTTGTTTTTCTTTAGACATAGACGCAAATCCTTGATTTCCCCGACCTTTGCCGGATATATCACCTGATTCATCTAAAGTAGTCATCAAATCATTACTTTCAGCGTCAGAAATAGTTTCTGAATCATTTAAGTAATCTTGTGAAATATTATTCTTTTTGTCAGCCAATCTCCTCACCCCCTTTCTTATCAACTGATTCTAAAAAACTTTCTTCAGTAACACAGCAAAAAAGCGTAAGAGTATCGGAAGAAACAATTTCAACCTCACCACTTTTACACTCCAAAATGCCCAACACCATACTGGCATTGGACATTGGCTCTATTTTTTTACTTACCCAACAGAATTCATCTCACGAATTGTTCTAATCGAGTCGGCATTGTAATCATCAAAAACTTTACGCACTTCTGATTCTCCAGTCTCCGTATTTGTCGGTACTGCAAGTAGAACTGCGCCATCCCGAACTTTCTGGGCGTATTCTCTTGCCTCATCCTCAGGCACTCCAAGCCCAATAAGTCCACCTACCAATCCTCCGGCCAAAGCCCCTGTGGTTGCTCCTGAAATAGTGGCAGCCGCAGCTCCTGTTAATCCTAAGGCGATTGCAATTGGACCTCCAACTAAAAATGCCCCAACCCCGGGAATAGTTAAGGCTCCTATGCCGATCAAAAGACCAGCCAAACCACCAAGGACTCCTCCAGTGGCAGCTCCTGAAACAGCGCCTTCAGCCACACTACCTCCTTTAGTTCCGGAAGTATGATCTATTGAAGCATTCTCGCCCGCTCCGTCTTTAACAACTACAGACACATCTTTAGGGTTAAAGCCCATTTCCTGAAGCTCGTCAATTGCCGCTTCCGCATCAAACCTATCCTCAAAAACTCCTATTACTGTTTGCATTTTGTCACCCCCTTCCTTTAAAAAATTGTATGAATAATTCAACCCGTAACCCATATCGACTAACATAATTGCTATCTTACTGAACAGTTTATAAAATCAAAGAAGTTTACGGTAAGGATCTTGAAAGAATAATCTAAAAATACATAGAGTTCGTTTTTTCAGTTTTTAGACCAACCTTTTGCCAGCCTCTTAAACCATCGATCATATACAAAGAAACATAACCCATATTACGCAACAACCTTGAGGCGGCAGCTGATTGCTGGTCATTACTGCCATACACAAACACCTTGATATTTTTTTCAGGATATTTTTTTGGAAACTCTTCGTAAAGTTTCGGCTCGGGTATCAATATAGCCCCTGGTATATGTCCTGCGTCATACTCTTCAACACTTCTCGTATCAATTACCGGAACTCCTAGATTAGCGTCAAGCGACGCTGACACATCAAGAGCATTAATCTTCGGGGTAAACGCCAACAACAGTTCATTAAACCTAGAATCATCATCTTCAGGATTAGTTGCATCCCAAATTGTGTATTCCTGGTATGCAAATGGTGCTGACAGTACCAAACCAACTACAATCAGACAAATAATTATCAGTTTAATCATTTAACTAACCTAAACTCTATCAGATTTCATACATATTTTTAATGCTGAGATTACAAATCTGAGCAATAATAGTCGTATGAGCATCACAACATCATCACTAAGCCCATTAATGTCACTCCTTTTTGGAGTATTAATTCTAATATTTCCAAAATTCCTAAACTATTTTATCGCCCTTTACTTAATTATCCTTGGATTAATCGGCCTCTTCGGAATGCCTAATTAATTCTTCAAATACTGATCAAAAAATTTTACAGTGTCTTGCATTGCTGGTATAAATACCGGATTAGATAGATTATGCCCACCCCCGGGATATTCGTTCAACTCATGAGGGATACTCGTACCATCCAATATTTTATTAAGCCCTCGGCTGTACTCGATACTTACCACCTGATCATCAACCGCGTGACTCAACTGAATAGCCCCCTTAATATCACTTAGATAATTTGTGGCAACAACTTTCTTCCAAAATGGGTTCCCATCTTGAGGATCACCATAAGTATCTCTTAACAATTGTCTTCTTCTTTGTCTTTCTGTTTGATTTGAGGGTGGTTGATAGCTTCCATCTTGTATCCCAAGTTCAGTCATATCAAGGTAGGTATAAACAGCTCCCCCCCAAATACTAGCAGCTGGAATATCCCCTTTTACAGCCAGTGTCCTGAGTATCACATTCCCTGCCATCGAATGCCCCCACAAACCAACTTTCTCCGGATTTACAAAATCCGAATTTTTCAAAGCCGAGTGAGCGTTTAGCACATCAATTATATAATCTGATGAAAAGTATGCTCCCGTCGCCTCGCCCTCCGATTCCCCGTGCCCCCTCAAGTCGATCTTAAAAACAACATACCCACTCCGGGCGAGATAACTAACATACTCCACATATTTTTCAGTCGTCTGATAAGTAGTCGGCGGTAAATAGCCATGGATAAATACAATCGCTGGCCACCCTCCTCCTGGCTCCTCCCCCTTCGGCTTCGTCAGTAAACCATTTACCTTCAATCCCTCAGATGAATAACTTGTTAAAAACGATTCATAATCACCATTGTCAGTGTATTTCTCGAGATTTCCCAGCATACTTTCATACTTTTTCTCTCTCAAAAATGAAATTGTTAACTCTTGAAAAGGAAATGGGCTCGGAGTTGGAGAGGATAATACACCTTCTTTTGAATTACTAACTGAGACTAAAGGCGCAGGCGTTGAAGAGCTCTGCCCTCTCCAAATAAAAAAACCCACCAAACTCAAAAGAACTAATAATGCTGATGTGGTAAAAATCTTCATAAGCGATCCTCGGAAGTTAAATCTATTTTTCAATTAGCTCCAGAACATGGAGGAAAATCGCAATTTGGCTCCTGTTTCTTCAAGATCGCCCCATCCGAACATGTCATAGTCTCAGAATCACATGTCCCACCTGGAGTCAGAGGTATCGGAGCCATAGATTTCTGGTTATTAATAAAAAAATATCCCAGAGCCCCTGCAATGAAGATAATCAAAATAACAGGTAAAAATTTATTCACTACTGTTTATTATACATCCTCAATATAGTACCTGATCTCCTGATTTTCAGGAGTTAACAGATTATATAAATAAGTAATATCTTCTACTGTATGTCTAATACAACCCGATGATCCTACATCCTCAGGCGATAATTTCTCAGGATTCCCATTATTACCGTGCAACCCAAAAGCTCCCGGCAATTCCCAATTACATTGTCCGCCGCATTCCAAATATGGTTCCGGCCCATACGGAAAATTTTCTGTAACAGGTACATCCAAAGTCAGAAAATAAGGTGCAGTTTCCGGATCATCCAAGGTTTCATATTTACCAGTCACCAGCCAATAATCTTTCCCCAATAACTGAGGCAAAGGAGTCGGTCTCTCCAAAGGAATCCCTGATTTAACATCAAACACCTTTACAATTTCACTATTCTCCGCTTTCCCTGATTCCCCATAATATAAATACTCTTTATTAGACTTCCGGTGCAATTTAAACCAATACATTCTTTCATACTTCTCAACCTCAACGATTGAATTTAAATCATCCTTTTCCGTAATCCGGCTTTGTTGTAAAAAAACACCTAACAGTAAAATCAGCAGGACTAAAACCAAACCCAAAGTTTTCTTTGTTTTGGTAGAATTAACAACAATGCTTAAACTGTTTTTTATCATCTTAGTATTAGGGACCTTACTGGGCTATTTTATCCTGAAACCCGGGCTAAGCAAAGAGCTGGTCATTCCTCAATCCGCAATCTTACCTTCTCCAAGCCCAACCCCAATTCCCCTGATTATACCTACCTCCAAAATTCTTAATAACGACTATCACACCTTCCAGACTTACAACAATTGCGGTCCCGCAGCTCTCTCCATGGCTTTATCATATTACGGAATTAATAAATCTCAGGCAGAATTAGGTAATGACCTCAGACCTTATCAAATACCCGGCGGCGACAACGATGATAAATCAGTTACCCTTGAAGAAGTCGCAGAAAAATCAAAAGAATTTGGTTTAGTCCCTTATCTTAGACCCAACGGCCACAATGAACTAATTAAAAAATTCATCGCCTCAGAAATCCCGGTGATAACCAGAACCTGGCTGGAAGAAACTGACGACATCGGCCATTACCGGATTATCAAAGGTTATGATGACACAACCAAAGAATTCATCCAGGACGATTCATTGCAAGGCAAAAACCTCAGATACAGTTACGCGGCTTTTGATAAAATTTGGGATAAATTTAATTACGAATATTTAATTCTAGTCCCTAAAGAAAAACAGGCTTTGGCGGAACAAATCTTAGGTGAAGATTTAAATGAGAAAGTCGCTTGGCAAAAAGCCGTCGATCTATCAAAAGAAAAACTAACCCAAAACCCCAACGACTACACCGCCGGTTTCAATCTCTCAGTAGCCTACTACAAACTAGGCAACTACCAAAATTCAGTTGAAGCATTTGAAAAAGTAGAAACCCAACTCCCCTTCCGAACTCTTTGGTATCAAACTGAACCAATCCTTTCCTATTATGAATTAGGAAACTATGACCGTGTCACGCAAATTTCAGACAAAGTACTAAACTACCACAACCGCGCCTTCTCAGAACTCTACCTTCTAAAAGGAAATATCTACGAGAAACAGGGAAACAACTCTTTAGCAAAACAAGAATACGAAAAAGCACTTCTATACAATAAAAATCTCAAAACAGCCCGGGACGCTTTAAC
>CAYNRM010000017.1:0-17029 GCA_964399555.1 uncultured Gammaproteobacteria bacterium
AACAAACTCACTCTTCTCTAAATACTCCCGTGTTTTATCAGAATTAACAACTCCCAAAACCCTCCCCGCAGAAAGGACTAAGATCAACCCAACAACTATACCCGGCAAAATAAATTTCTTTTTCATAGTTAAGGCTTAGGACAATTAACACCCTGACCTAAATCAAGTATTTTAATCATACATATATTTAAGGCTTCAGAATCCATAACATAAATCTGAACTCTCTTATTATTAAAACCTGAGTTTTTATTATCCTGGTGACATGCGTACTCAATACCACGGACCGGATTCTTCTGAGCTTTCATAGTTGCAGCTAGCCCTACACAATCATCATAACCTTTTGAATCCAAGCCATTCTCATATTTTCGAATTTCTCCCCGCTGTCTACATACTTTAACTTGCGAATCACATTCCGCCAAACCCTTGCACTCGGCATCAAAACTACAACTCTCTCCTAAATCTCTACTATACTTCTGCTCAGACTTCTCCTGGCAAACTCCTTTTTCTGATGAAACCTTAGGCTCAGAATACGCAATTCTAGCTTCAATCTTTCCGTTTGACTCCTCACATCTGATAGTCCTTGTAATGTCGTAATTTACACCAAATTCCTGGTTCTCAAGCCCTATCGACCCTCCGCATTGAGTATACGTATTATTAACAACCTTACCCTTCTCGCATTGACTCCCGTCAGGCAAAGGGTTTAAACATTCGCCTGGTACCTGTCCATAATTCTTTATAATGTCATATCTCCCATCTTCCCATATATTAGCCAGAACACTATCTAGACCTGCACAAGCCGGAACCCGGCTCTCTTTAGGTACAATATTCTTGAAATCGTCCATAATATCATCTACCTTTTTTGCACTCTCTGCACTAGGATTCTTTGATACTGGCACAACTGAAACTTTCCCGTCCAAATCCTGCGAAGACGGCAGGAAAGGATCAACATTACTATTACTCGGAATTTGCCCCATTTGATTAGAAGCATTCGCAGTTGTTTCTTCATCTCCACTTCGATCTGTCTCATCAGCTGTATTAGAAGTAGCTGGTATAGCTGTAGAAGATAATCTCGGCGCAGCTGAACCCGATCTTCCAAATGCCACAATGAAAGGAACTCCTAAAACAACTCCAGCCGAAACCCCCAATAAGACCCCTCCTATTGTTTTTGTAGCATTAGGGTGATCATCTATCCACTCCTGCATTCTGTTATTTAAAGCAACCAAACGATTACTCGAACCAACAGGAGCATCTATTGAACGCTTCGCAGCCGCCTCCTTATCAAGCTCAAATTCAACTGCGTTCCTCTTCCTAACATCCACCTGGCGCACAGCAAGAGGACGGATTCCCGTTACTCCCTCAACTACATCCTCAAGATTACTCAACTCACCCTGACCAGAAGCCCAAACACCCTTAAATCCCTTATTATCTGAAATCCTCGAAAAAGTACCAGACTGCAAATCCATAAGCAGCGCTCCATTTTCTACTCTTGCCTCTCCTGCCATCACCACTCCTACATTTTTATTAGCTATTGCTTCAGCAGTTACCTTATCAAGCTTCCACAACTCTCCTGCAAGCTGCTGATGCTTTTCCCCAATTTCCATACCGTTCCTTCTTTCGATAATAAAAATTCTCTTATCACTAGTAATTATGTAGTTATAATGTTTACCCTCTTCAAGCTTAAGAACTTCTCCTGGAGTCAGTAGAATTATCCTCTCACTATCAGGATATTTGGCTGACAAAAGATGCCCGGCATCACCAGGTTTTAAATTAACCATAGTTTTTCCCCCTGTTCCATCATCATATCTAGGGAATAAATCCTCAGTCACACCCGGCTTATTTCCATAAGTCTCCAACACCGCTTCAAAGGCCTTATTCCCCCTAACCCCTTGAACCCTCGTCGGACCCGAACTATTCCCCCTAACCCTATTCATCAAACTATTACCTAATTCCTGACTTCTTCTAACCAAACCATCAATCAAAGATGCAGTACTCTCAAGAGAAGCCCTCCAGGCCAGAGGAACAGCACCTCCAACAGGACCATCAAGTACAGCGCCAACCGCTGCTCTTACCGGACAAGGCGCACCACCATTCGTCACCGCCAACACCTGAGGACCTCTAGAAGTACCTAAAACATTAGGTCCTGCCCAATCTCTAATACTTATATTGCATGGGAGCAAAGGCGGTTCATCTTTAGGAGCCGGAGCATCAGGCCCAGCCCTCCCAGCCTGACTATCAGGCTCAACCCCACCTGCCCCCGGAGCATCTGCTCTCCCAGCTAACTCATCAGCCTGGTTTGTTCCTGGAACTGCAGGAGTTGACGGCGGATCAAAAACCAACTTACCATTCTCATCAACTCTAACTTCCCGAGATTGACCTAGCCGTGTTCTAAGATTCTCTAATTTAGGCGTAATTTGAGATGTATCCTGTTCCCCAAACATTCTTGCCAATATTCCTTGCCTCCACCAGCCATTTTCTATTGCATCCCCCGCATATGAAGTCAAACCCGTAACTATAGAGACAGCATCCTCCCACCACGATCTTTGAGGAACAATCAATTGCCCGTACTCATCAAACTGCGAAGCAGGCGCCTGCACTGCAGGCTTAATTCCAGGGGTGTCCGGGCCTGCAACCTGAGTAATTTCATTCCTCTCTAAACCGAGAACATCTGCTCTACTCCCAGAATTACTTTCTGCAAGTCTTTGTCTAACCTGATAAGCAAGTTCATCCGCTTCTCTATCAAGATATCCTTTCTCAGCAAGCACCACGCGGATCTCATCATGAGTAGATGAGGGACTAAGCTGCGCCACTACTTCGTCAGCTACTTTACTCTCACTTAATTTTGGGGTTGAATCAAGATACCGAGTGAAATCTACGTATGGGTTATTACTCTGCTGGGCTAATCTCCGAGCAATATCAATTGACTCCTGGCCTTCGGGAGTTAAAGGTTTGACCCAAAGCTTGTTACTGTTTCTCTCACCCTCCAGATATGGCCTATATCCCCTTCCCCACCAAAATGCCTCAGCAGGAGTCAGCTCTAATACCTTATCCCCATCTTGAACCCTTACTGCACTTTGACCTTGTGGAATTCTTGTTTCAACATTATTAGCACCAACGACCCGATAGCCTTTATCTGCCATTGTCTGTTCCCAAGCATCAACCACCTGGGTTCCGGCCTTTGAGCCTCGGGGCGCAGTAGAACTCACATTCTTGACTATAGGAGGCAGACCCCCATCTGACTGATCTGCAGTCCAGAGTAAAACCTGACCTTCGTTCTTGGAAATATAAGTATCGCTGCTTCCTTCACTGTAAGGTCGGGGTGGGCCTATTTCTACATCCCCTCCATCAGGAAATTTTTCTTTTAACCTGGCTGCAAAATCATCCTGGAAAGTTACTAGAGGCTTATCCGCAATCACCGGGCCTTCTGCTCTGGTGCCTATACCTGAAGCCTGATCAGGAATATCTGCAATCGGTCCAGCTGGCGACGGATCCAAATCGACAGGTTCAATCTGCGCCAACTCATCAGTCTGATTTTTAGTTGGAGAATCAGGGATTCTTGCTGGCTGATTCCTACCAAACCATCCATCAGCTATTTCCCCCCAGTCCCTCGGATCCCAAATCCTACACGGGCGTCTGTCCCCATCCTGAGCATAAACCTCTTTTATTAACTGAAAACCTGCAGGTAAAGACGCAGCACAAGGCAAATCCACATTCACAGGATTCGGCTCTTCCGGCCTTATTAGTGTAGGAGCATCTGCAATTTGTGTCGGAGCATCAGGCGCTACAGGAGTCTCGTCAACTTTCGGTGCAGGAGCAGCAACTTCACCAGTAGGTTCTTCCTTTGGAGCAGCAGGCGGATCTACTTTAACAGGTTCAGGATCTCCAATAACCGGCTCATCCGCTTTAAGTTTAGGAACATCATCAACCCTCCCCTGAGGAGCCTGAGCTATATTTCCTGCAGGCACCTCATCACTCTGCCCTGTCACATTATCCCACCAATTCCCAATTCGGTTTCCAACACTCGCCAGAAAACCCTGATCTCCCGGATCTTCCTGTACAACCGGAGGTGTCTTAACTCCAGCTGCCGGAATATCAGCGGCTTCTTCAGCCGGAACTCTACCCGAAACCACAGTCCCCGAATCCACTGGTGGAACCTCTGCGTTAGGCCTCGCCTGCCCTTGAGCTAGCTGAGCCTCAGGCAACACAGTTAAATCATCAACATCGACTACCCGCCCTCCTTGTCTAGCAACATACTCAGCCGCCTCCTCAGTAGTCTTAATTCCATTCCTCCCGACTAATTTAGGGAGAGCCTTTCGGGCAATCATAAAGCCAGCCACCCCGAGTCCGAGTAAATCAGGCGCATCCAAAGCTAACCCGCCCACCCCCAACAAAAGCTGCGTTTGAGTATCTCCAACTGCTTTACCATAAGTCTTGCCTGCAGAAGAATCTGCCAGTATTTGATCAGCTGTTGCATTCCAAACGTTATAAGTTTGCTCGAATCCAGCTAATTCCGGGTCATCAACATTCATCCCCATTATTTGGGCAATTGCTTGCTTACGTACCTGACTCTCATATTCCCCATTCCCTCTAAAGATGCCATAAGCCTCAACACGAGCCTGGGCATATTTTTTGACCTGCTCTGGATCTGATGGCTGAAAATCTGGGAATAGCGCCTTAGCTTCTGCGTTAATTAGAGAAATTTCATCATCACTCAACCCTAAATACACCCCTCTTGGTCTAACTTCCTGATTAATTCTTGCCTGCGGATCATAAATTCCCAGTGCACAGACCTCCCTTCCAACATCTCTATCGCAAATTTGCCTAGCGATGGCTTGATTCTGAAATGCTGTTAACGGTACTCCCAAAACATTTTCTATTATGAATGTCGATGCCTCAGGGTCTGAGGCTATTATTCTGGCAATAAAATTGTCTCTTTTCGATGGATCTGCATTTGGGTTCTTAAGATCGAACTCTAACTCATTTGCTATATCCTGAATTTTAGTTGCTCTCCAGCCAGTAGATGGCAACCCAGCTTGAGCTAAACCGGCTTGTATATCAGGAGCAGAGGCCGAATCAGGATTAATTGCCTCTCTAAGTGCTGCCTCTCTTTCTAGATCACTTCGCTCGTCATATTGACAACCCTCTGAATCAAGCATTCGTGAAGCTGCGTCAGCGGAACTTGGTCTTGTATTAACGAATCCCCTGACTACTGCTTGGCATTTGGCATTAACCTCATCACCCCCAAGAAATTCATTACTTGAAGTACCGGATGCAATAATACTGCTTCCTACCTGTAATCCGACTGAAGCAACTTTCTTAAAAACCGCATCGCAATGTTCTCGATTAAAAGATGCATAGATTGTCGATGAACACAATAAAGCCTCGGCGCTTGTAGCTAAAATTCCATTTACGGTCTCGTCACTCTCAGCCTTATCAGATTGTCCCTGTGCGAGAACCGCCGCATTAAATAACTCTAATCGAGCTTGAGTATCGGTTACTTCCGGGCGACAACTCAAATCCGCTATGGGAGCAAGAGAACCGTTGGCATTTTTAACATATCGAATAGCTTTTACAGCGTCACATCCACCTTCACTTCCTTGCGCCACTAAAGCTGCGGAACTAGGAACTGAAAGATCGGGAGCACAGGCGGGATCCAATAAACACTGAGCATTGATATCCATATCAGCCACCGTACCCCCAACAGCCACCCCTTCAGGAGCAAACTTCTGAGAAACAAAAGCCAGAACCTGATCATCCGTTGAATCCGCCGGTAAACCTAACACACTGATTGTTTGCGCCCGCATTGCTGCCACCGCTTCAGGGTCTGGATTATCCGAAAGAGCATTTGCTAAATAATTCTTCCAACTAGCATCAGCTGCTTCAATTTTCCCCGCCCATTCCGGATCCTGAGGTTGGGGACCCACAGAAGGAGTCTCTGAATTCGAATCAGATGCAGTTTCCTCATCCCCACCCCCAAACATATCTGCAATCCTATCGCCTGTCCCCGCAACCACCTCTGCTATACTCTGGCCAGTCTCCTCTGCCGTATCTTTAGCCCATTCCCAGGCATCAGCAGGCCACTGCGTAACCGTATCCCACCAACTACCAGAGTTCCCCCCTGAAGTTTCTGCAACCGCCGGAGACCCCTCATTAAAAACCCCAGGCTCATTTGCAGGCTGTCCGATCCCATAAAAAATCGCATCACAATACCCGCTGCCTGGATTCTCCTCCAAACATACTTGATACGCAGTTTTTACTGCGGGCGTGGCAGCCTCTTGCCCACCTGGCTGTTCAGTCTCAGCTGCTGGAGCTTCTTCCTGCTCAGGAACCCATTCCGGTTCAGGTTCATATTCAGGCTCATAAACAGGAGGCGGATCATACCTTCGTGCCGGTGGATAATATGTCGGCGTAATATTCTCCTCAACGTTAGGAGCCTGATATTCAGGCTCAGGTTCAGGTTCTGGCTCATATACTGGCTGTTGGGGCTCCTCCTTATAATACTGATCACGCACAGGCTGAGCATAAACTTCTGAAACCTGCAATACCGGATAAAGCGGAATAGTTAAAAACTGAAACACCAAAACCATCACCAAAAATTTCTTCATTCCTTCACCTCCGCACTACCACTCGCTTGTAAAACAATATTCGGCCAGGGTTTATCAAACTTAGGAGTCGTCGTCGCCTTAAACCTTTTCCCCCGCCCATCATCAACAATCATCATTTCATACTTAACTCCTAGAGGATTAAAACCTTTTTTCAAATTCCTAATGCGGGCATTAGAAGCCTCAATACTCCATTTGCCCTGCTCATTCGTCATTGCCGATAATAAAGCTGAAGACGATCCTTCCTTACTTATCATTCGCAAGTAAACCAAAGCATTCGCGACTGGCGCGCTTTTTTCTCCCAATACTTTTCCATAAACCAAATTAGGCTCATTTAAAACTATCGCTGGCCCGGTCGTTAGTTTTTTCTCATAAACCTGCCTCAATCCCGAATAAATCCGCGCCACATATCGTGTATTTGGTTTCAAATCCTTAAGAGTTACATAATGAACATTCCTTGTCCTTACCAAATCCCCGGTTTTATCCCGGTCATCGCCGATTGAAGAATAAAAAAATACTGGCAGGATTTGAAGATTCCCCGCCTCACTAAGCAATACTTTAGTCTCCATAGGGGTAGCAGTAGTCCACGATAAAGTTATAGACTGCGAAGAAACATTAGACACAGATACATTCTTCGGATACGAATTCGGAGTAGTTAAAAAGTAAAAAAACCCGCCTAAAGAAATAAGAAATAAAACTCCCCCTAGCAGCTTAATCCATCTGGGCTTTCCTGAAGAGTCGGAAGTGCGGCTCATTAAAGAGGATTTAAGGAAAGAAAGTCGGTCAGTTATAACAGTCAAAGCCCACATTTTAAGCCTGTTCTCAGTCTATCTGTAATCAGTACTTAAAATCAATATATTATTAATAACCTACCACCTATACCCTATACCCTATACCCTATACCCTATACCCTATACCCTAATTATCCCCCAAAACCACCCATTCTTTCCTAATTCTCGCAGGCACATCAACAGGTGAAGTAATAAATTGTTCTAAGTTATCTATTTGCACAACTACTAAAGTATTATTCTCCTGCAATTTCTTATCAAATTCTCCTTTTGTTAAACTAATCGAAAATTCTTTCAAAATCTTAAAATCCCCGTCATCTATTTTTTCAATCAAAACAATTTTCCCAACATTAAATTGCCCCAAAACCTCTCCGCGGTTTTTTTTGAAAAAGATAATATCTCCAACATTTAATCGATTAATAAAATCCAACCTTTTTTTAAAAAACCTGATTAGGTATCGCTCTGCACCTAGGAGAATCCTTTCAAATTCTAAATCGGAGATTAAAACCAAATGCCTGTTCATAAGGCAATTCTACACCAGAGTAATCTATTATTTTGAAAGACACTTTTGTGACGATCGTCAATTATTTGTATATCAGGAGGTAAATGGATTTATTAATTCGATTCCTTTGAATACCTTAAAGTCCTTCGTATTATCTGTTGCAATAACTTTGATATCATTACTCAAAGCTGTCGCAGCCAAATAAGCATCAAATATTCTGTTTCCACTTATATTCAACTTTTGAACATACTCCATACAAAGATTTATTGTTGTTCGGTTGGGGGTTATTATTCTAAATGGATTTGAGATGCCCGAAATAGCTTTGATTGCTTCAATTGTACTGACCGGATTTGAAAATTTTTTATGTGTTAAGACTCTTATGCCTTCCAAAATGTTTTGGTGTGCAATTACGAGGTTCCCCAAATTTTCCTCAATAAATTTTTTTGCTGTTTCATGCTTAGCTGAATCTGAATTAATCGCGTAAACTAAAATATTAGTATCAATCAACATACTCACACGGAGTCACCATATATGTCATCGCGAGTTAAATTGTCCAATTCTTTTCCCAGATTATGGGTCTTAAATACAATCCTCTTAGCCTTTTTTTTCGCTTCCTGATTTAAATAACTTTCTAAAGCCTTATTGAAAATATCCTGCAAAGTTGTCTCCTGAGCATGAGCCATATCATCAGCCTGTTTCTTCAAGTCTTTGCGCAATCTAAGGGTTGTCCTGATCTGTTGTTGCATTTATCAAATATTGTCATACATATGTCAATATGTCAACACTTCTATTCTTGTCACTGATAACCATTTAGTATACAATTTAGTCATGATTAACAACGTTACCCCCTCAAAAGTCTTTACCCCTCAGCAAGTAGCAGATATTTTGCAACTTTCTAAAAATACAATTTACGGATTAATTAGCCGTGGAGAAATCATAGCTAAAAAAATTGGCAAAGTTTATCGCATTCCGGCTAGCTCCATCTCCTTCGCCTTCACTGGCCTAGATCACGATTTATACCAGGCTGAAAATGAAGATTTAAAAGCCCTTCCAAAAATCCAAAAAGAGCTTGCCACCAAACGCGCAGGCTAATAGCATGCTAAAAATTTTTGTGGATTCAGATGTTATTATCTCTTCCCTGATTTCCTCCACAGGTGCAGCATCACTTTTAATAAACAGCACCAAAAACCTGGAACTCTGGATCTCAAATATCTCCATTAAGGAGTTGGAAACAGTTACCGAACGGTTAAAACTCAGTAAATCCCGGCTCAAAACCCTAATAAAAAACCAATTTAACACGATTGAACTTAAAGCATCTTCAGATCTTTTAAAAGAAGAGTTCTCCGGGTTTGTCTCAGACAAAAATGATGCACATATCGTAGCCGGTGCTAAGAAATCCCGCGTTCAGTTTTTAATCACCTACAACACCAGGCATTTTAAATCGGAGAAACTGAAGAAAGATTTAAACATCCTCCTCGCAACCCCTGCTAACCTACTTCAGTATCTGCGAAGTATTGAATAATACTTGTTACTTATCTCTTGTCCCCTGTCCCTTATTTAATATATAGTGGATTAACTGCCATGACAGAAAAAGGGTACAGCTCACAGCGTTCAGGGTTTAGAAGAAAACGCACATATAAAATTATCTACGTTTTAATACTTCTATTAGCCATCTCCTATACGCTATACGCTGCACCCTACTCACAAGCCCAGGAGGTCTCTCCCACCACCAAAAAAAGCGTAGTTAAGAACTTCAAAGCTAATCTCTCAGAATACTCCTCATTCGGAACCGATTGCTCCAAAAAACCACAGGGCGATGCCAACTGCGACACCAAAATTAACGAATTTGACCTCTCAATTTGGGAAGTAGAATTCAAAACCTCAGGCAGTGCCAAAAGATCAGACTTTAATAATGACGGCGCCATCACCCTGCTGGATTTCGGGATCTGGAGAAACACTTTCTACCCTCAAAAAACAACCAGCTTATTTCAATATCTTTCATCCCAGCGGACCGAAGATTCGGGAGCTCGCTTGCAAAAAATGTCCATTGGACAATTTTTGACAAGGGCGATTCAATCCGGGATCCAATTGCTTCTGCCTACAATATTTGCCCAGGAAACAGCCTCCGGCGGCGGCGAAATCAACTCCTCAAATTCTTTCACCTCCAGCTCCGGCAACAGTATGATTGTTAATACCCTTGAAGGTGACCAAACCCAACAGGTTAATTTTAATAGCACCGGTAATCCCCAAAGCGCCAGTTTCTTTGATACCAACGGCCTTTCATACGCCGAAATTGCTTTCTTAGGTTCGGGCGGAACCATTATTTCAACTGAAGAAAACGGTGTCCCCATCCAAATCAGCCAAACCGCAGCCGGCACAGTCATCGAATATTTCAAAAACCCCGACGGCTCCCTCCTCGCCATAAAATCCTGGCCCACTCAATCCTCATACAACAGAAGCGACCCTCCTCTCTCAGTCACCATCCCCGGCCAGGGCTCAACTCGCGAAGTCCTCAACATGCAACCCAACGGTGATGCCATAATCGAAAAAACTGACGCTGCCGGAAACGTCTTGAGCCGCTCCCAACTTCGCAGTAACGATACTCTAATAACTGAAGATTTCCAAAATAAAACCACCGTCCAGTCTAATTCCAAAATCGGCTTCACCACCCTTTCAGTGAAAAATAACATCGGCGGCGACACTCAATACATGTTTTACCAGGGCGCACTCTACGCTGTAATCCAAACCAAAGACACAACCACTTCTTATATCTCCAAACCAATAGACGCATTCGGCAATTCCTGGAGTTTTGAAACAATAAACGGCGGCAATAAAACCGAAAAAACAGTCACTGACCCAATAGCCGAAGTAAACGGCGGAACAGTCGACCCAAAAACCCTAATCCAATACATCAACTACTACAAACAAGCCCCCCCAAACAGCACCGCAGTTAACTTCTCCGACGCCTACACCTCCACCGCCCCCGGAATCAAAACCCCAGTCGACAAAGCCAACGCCATCCTAAAAATCTCCCAAACCCAACCCCCCGCAGTCCTAGGCTTAAGCATCGTAAAAGAAGCCTTCGCTCAGCAAGCCGGATGGAGCCAGATCTCAACAAATCCATCTATTGGCGAATCGAAATATAGCGGGCCCAATGGAGCAGAGGCAGTTGTTTCTGTACAAGGAGCTTTTGGCCCAACAGCAGGACATCCCACCGGCACAGCCGATGTAAAAGTTGATGTGTACCAAGGAGGCCAAGTAACCAGCTTAACATTTAACGGAGACGTTTCAACTTTTAATAACCTCGGAGTACAACCAGGCCCTGCAGGCACAAGTCAGGCCGGCTCAGCATCAGGCGGGGCATTAGGTTCAATGATTGATGCTGGACGAAGTGGATCTCTAAATGTGACTAACAATAGTACGGGACAGACTGGTGCAAATGCTATATCGTCATCATTACCAGGATCCATATCTCAAGCAGCCCAACCTGCTGCTGCACCTCCCGCACCCGCAGCACCAGCCGCAGCCCCCGCGGCACCAGCCGCTCCTGTTTCTATCCCTACACAGTCCTGTGGAGGTCTCTGCGGTAGTGCAATGAAAAATTATGAGGACGTTGTTGCTGGAAGAATTGATATATCCAGCCTCTCGCCAGAAGCCAGAGCTAATGTTGAAGCTATTGGTGCCGCCCATAGCCGATTTGGTGATGGTGTTACGGGAGCATTAGGAGAAAGAGCTGCTTTATACGAAGCCGCAATAAAAGGTGAGCTCGGGGAGACCCGACCTGGCCTCCTAGGCGCTGCAACTCTCGCTTTTGAACGATCTGGAATGACACCCGTAGCAGCTCTTGAAAGAGCGCAGGCAATTGAGAGAGCAACAGTAGGTAATCTTCCTGCTAGCCTATCACCTAACGGAACAATTCCTGGTGTAACACGAACCACAACTACAGCGCAAAGTCAGCCCCCTGCTACAGGCTCAGCCCCTGCAGCTGCAGCCACAACCGCTGCCGGAATCGCTCCTCCCACTTCCGGCTTAATGGCAGACGGCGTCCATACCAGCACAGTTACTTCTTTAGGCAATGGCAATTATGAATCTAAAATAACTGATGCCTCTGGCAACCATGTTGCCACTCAAACCCACAATCCCGGAACTCTAACAAGTCAATGGAATTCACTGGACGCAGCCGGCAACGTTACCGAAAGTACTTTTGCCTACGGAGGAACTCTAACTGCCATATCCACAGGCGGCCAGACAATTGGCTTTGATCATAGTGGTAATGTCATGGCTGGGGGTTGGGTTGACGCAGAAGGTTTTATGCAAGATGGGAGAACTGGAGCTGAAGTCACAGAAGCAGAACGGGCCACGCTCCAAGCAGCCCAGATCGAACAAGGATTAACGAACCCTGATGCTGGCCAATTTAGTAGTAACGGTACAATCAGTGTCGGTAGCCACTTAGGCAATCCAGGCGGCTGTTTCTTACCAGGAACCCTGGTTTCAACCCCTAACGGACCGACAGAAATTGAAACTTTGAAACCCGGAGACAAAGTTTACAGTTTTAACGAAAAGACAGGCCAAAAACAGATTTCTGATTTTAAAAAACTAGACATTAACTTTGTTGATGAATACTTAATTATTAACGGCAAAATAAACAGCACTATCTACCATCCTTTTTATATCGTCAACCAAACCGTCACCCCAACAAAATTAATAACCATTCGTGCTGACCAGCTTAAAATAGGCGATATTTTACAGAATGAAGCCGGTAAATACATCCCTGTCTACTCTATCGAAAAAATACAGAATCCTCAAACCACAGTTTATAACTTACTTAATGTCACGCCAAATAAAAATTTTTACGCTGAGGACATTTTAGTCCATAATTATGCGGACGGTTCAGAGTTTGATAGTAGCTCCCTTACCGTAGAGGTGACTGGCGGTAGTAACTGGGATAGCGGAGATAGCGGCTGGAGTGGTGCAGAAAGTTACAGCTCAGACACTACGAGCGAAAGTTCTGACGGAGGTTACGGAGGCGACTCCTCAGTCGACAACTCAAGCAGTAGTGACAATAGCGGAAACAGCAGCAATGATTAAAACTATGAACAAAAGTATTATTAAACTACACCTGGCAATTTTTCTATTGCTATTTATAACCTATCTTTTATTACCCTTTTCAATAACCGCCCAGCAATCCCCCCTAAGCATTCAATTCTCCCCAACCCTTGTGCCTATAAAAACAGGCGAGGAGAAAATAATTAAGTTCACTTTAAACAGTGAAGACCAAATTTCTGCTTTTGATTTAAACTTCCAGACTTCAGGCAGTTTGCAGGTTTTCAGATTCGAGAATAACATCGGTTTTGATACAACAGTCGACCCATTTACCATCAAACAAGTCGCCCACAGTTTAAGTAAAACCAATTCCAGAATCGCCTATATCATAAACTCCCCCCAAAATAACCTGCCAAAAAAGATTGACCTTTATATTAAAGTAAAAGGCACCACAACCGGCCAGGCCAAAATAACTCTGGATTACAATAATTCCCAGGTTCTAAATGGCCGGGGTGACTTATTAAAAATTAACCCCAATCAGGAGGCGACTTACAGCTTAAATCTTAACGAGTCCTCTAAAGAGTTTATTAACCCGAGTACCCTACCTCCTCCTAACTATCCGGATAACACCGCTCTGGTTGATCTTAAATTGAAGCTTTTTGGAGCCCAAAACCAGCCTCAAAACTTAAAAGCCCTGGCTGTTGCGGTTGGCAGAGTCGGAGAAACAAAATATGAAACAGAACCCCATGAATTCAACCTGGTCCCTAATTCTGATGGCACCTTTTCCGGAACTGCTGCTTTCCCGAATTTCAAAGACGGCACCAAATTCTCCTTAATGATTAAAGTCGATAAATACCTCCTCAAAAGAATCTGTAACTCTGATGCTTCCGAATCAAAACCGGCTGGTTACACCTGTACTGATCCTTCTTTAACCATCAAACGCGGCTTAAATAATTTCGACTTCTCAAATGTCTCACTACTACCTGGCGATTTAGGATTGACTGATGGAATTCTTAATGGCTACGATTTATCACTAGTCAGAAATAACCTCAGTAAAAACACACCAGAAGCAGTTGCCCTCGCTGATTTAAATTATGATAACCAGGTTGATGAAAAAGATCTAAACATAATTAAATTTATCGCCGGCTCAACCGGCAGAGAGGCTGATCAGTAGATTGTGATCCTAGTAATCTGTCATTCCAGCGAAGGCTGGAATCCAGGCAAAAGACAACTGGATCCTGGATCAGCTCCCCAAAGGGAGGGCGTGTTGTCCAGGATGACAGAAGTCGAAATGACAGGGAAAATATGTATTACGTTTACATATTGGCAAGCCAAAGAAATGGTACGCTTTATACAGGGATTACTAATGACTTAAGAAGGCGTGTATGGGAACATAAACATGATTTAGTAAAAGGGTTTACCAGAGAATATGGAGTCCATATGCTGGTTTATTTTGAAGAGGCCCGGGATGTTGAAGAAGCAATATTAAGGGAGAAGCGTATCAAAGTATGGAAAAGAAAATGGAAACTAGAATTAGTAGAAAGACAAAACCCCAACTGGGAAGATTTATATGAAAAAATTATCTAATTGTCACTATTACGAAATCTGTCATTCCGTTCTGGAGCGAGCCCTGTGGACTCTCGAGTGCGTTGATCCAGAATCCAGGCTAGAAACCATCTGGATCCAGGATCAAGTCCAGGATGACAGCCTAACAGCTCACTATGCAAGAAAGGAAACTGACCAATGAACCCTGATTCCCAAAATTTAGTAAACCCAAATCCATCTCCGGTTCAGCCCGCCCAGCCAATCAAAGAAAATCTATCCTCAAAAATCATCAACACTCTAAGAACCCGCAAAAAGCTGGTCCTGCTCGGGGTAGTTGGCTTGGTATTAGCAATTTCTATCATTATTTTTGGATTTTCAACAATAAAAAACCGCTTCTTCCCGGGACCAAATTCGCAATCATCGCAAGACGACCAATCCAAAGCTACCCTTAATTCTTCATCAATGCTTATTAAAACCACCAAGTCCGTCTTTAAACAAACTGAAATAATTCCCGTCACCGTAATCGCCAGCTCAGGCGAAAGCGCTATAACCGCTTTTGACACTGTGATCGAATACGACAGCGAGTTTTTAACTGTAACCAAAAAGAACCCCCCTCCTTTAAAAGAATTTGATTATTACGGCAAAAACGACGAACAATTAATCAAAGTTTCAGCAGTTAGAAAAGTTGACGGCAATTCCACCCAAACATTTAATAACACCATCCTTTTCGATATAGAATTCACCCCAAAGAAAAAAGGCAAAACTGTCTTAAAGATTATCTACATGCCCGGCGCCACCAATGACTCTAACCTTTTAAACAGCGCCAGCCAGGACATCCTGAGCCGAGCCCAGGGATTAGAAATAACCATCAACTAATTCTTAATATACAATTTTCATTAAGAATTAAGAATTAGAAATTAAAACTATGTACAAACTTCTATCTATCCTTATTTTAATAGCCTTACTGGTTTTACCCTCAACTTATGCGCAAGAAGATCCACAGGCCCCGTCCGAAAATCTCAGCCTTGAAGAATTTGCCTGTATAGCCAAAGACCCCCAATCTTTCAAAGATTGTCTTATCGAAGCCAAAACTACCGGAATGCCATTCATAAAAATCACTGCCCCCATTATTTGCCAGTCTCGCAACGACTGCAATTTTGATATGTCAAACCTAAAAAGTTTTCTCAAGATTTCTCCAAAATCTCCTGAGAACAAATTCATCAGAAAAACAGATTTTGGTTATTCGTTAATAAACATCCAAAACTCAGTCGAAATCGAACTAACCGGCCTCACTTTTGAAGACCAAAGCGACAATGGCTGCCCGCAGGGAGTAATCTGCCCGGCTTTTGTTTCAGTAAAAAACTCCTCCAACATTAAATTCGATAAAGTAACTTTCCAAAAAACTCAGGGCATTTCCCTTCAAATTATCGACTCCCGGGGCGTCTCTATATTAAACTCAGCTTTTAAAGACTCACATAAATCCGCAGTAAATATCACAGCTAAAGATTTCACCGAAAAAATTAAAATAGAAAATAATCTCTTCGAGAATAACTCCGGCTCAGCCCTTACTTTCCAATCAGATGTTTTAGGAAATACCTCAACAATCTCAAATAACACTTTCATCAATAACCACAGTAAAGGCGCATACGAAGACTGCGTTTACCCCTGCACCGGAGCCCAAATAAAAGTTTTAGGACCCACCACGAATTTAAGAATAGTTGACAACAATATCAGCGGCGGAACCAACACCGCTCTTGACTCATTAGGCCTTTACTCATCAGGCATCGAAATCGGCGGACAGAATATTAAACAAACTATGCTTTATTGCAACGAAATCTCCGGCAACCGCGGCTCAGGCATAGTCCAATCCCCCCCTTTCACAAATATAGTCGGTGTCTTAATCTCAGAAAATAAAATCTGGGGCAACGGCCTAAACCTCAACATCCCCACCGCCACCCCCGACACAAACAACTGTTACACGCAAGAGTGCAAATTAAGTTGCGCCAACTAGTTAGTGGTATAATATTCTTATGAAAAAACCTAAAACTACGTACCAATTTCCTGTAATAATTGAACAAGATACCGATGGATATTTTGTGGCCGAATGCCCTGACTTACCTGGATGCCACACTCAGGGGGATACTCTTGAGGAGGCTATCACAAATATTAGGGACGCCATCGAGCTCAATTTAAAAGTATTAAAAGATTCTAATCGAAAAATCCCTAAAATTAAGGGCCTAAGTCTTACTTCTCTTGAAGTTTCCATCTAAATAATGCCCAAGTTATCACAACTTAAAGCTTCGAAAGTTATTAAGGTTTTAGAAAGGCTTGGATTTATATTGAGAGGTCAAACAGGGTCGCATGCTGTGTACACCCATACCGACGGGCGTCAGACTACAATCCCAATCCATCCAACTAAAACTTTAGGCATTGGCCTCTTAACTAAAATAATAAAGAAGGATCTTGAGATGACCACTAAAGAATTCGTATCACTATTCAGCAATTCTCATTATGAGTATATAGTAAATTGATGTATAGTGGGGTGATGATCA
>CAYNRM010000018.1:0-16595 GCA_964399555.1 uncultured Gammaproteobacteria bacterium
ATATTAAGTATAGTAAAGTCACATGTTCTTCAGAAAAAAATATGACTTCGACTTAATAATCATCGGCAGCGGAGCCGGCGGCAGTGTCGGAGCGCACACCGCTGCCAACTTAGGCAAAAAAGTCGCTATCTTCGAAAAAGGCGAGATAGGAGGGGAGTGCCCCAATTGGGCCTGCGTCCCAACTAAAGCCTTACTACACGCCGCCCACATGTTCGATTCAGCCAAAAACGGAAAAGAATTCGGAACAATCACCGAAAAAGTTTCATTAGATTTCGACAAAGTAAAAAAATGGCGGGACACAGTTGTCGAAAGAACCGGCGTCGCTCACGGCGCAGAATCATTCAGGCACGAACATATTAAACTTGTTCAAGAAGAAGCAAAATTCGTAAGCCCACACGAAATAGAAGCCGGAGGCAAAACCTATTCAGCTCACAATTTCCTGATCGCAACAGGCACCACAGTATTCGTACCCCCAATCGAAGGCTTAAAAGAAGCAGGCTATGTCACCTTCAAAGAAATCGGCGCCGCCGAAAAACTCCCTAAATCATTATTCATCTTGGGTGGTAGTGCAGTCGGCTGCGAATTTGCCCAAATCTTCCACAGATTTGGATCAAAAGTCACAATCGCCGACACAGTCGATAAACTCCTCTTCCGCGAAGATAAAGAAATTTCCGATTTAGTCCAGGGCCTCTTTGAACAAGACGGAATAAAAGTCCTGACTGGAATCAAAGTTGAAAAAGTCGAAAAGAAAGGTTCTATGAAAGTAGTTCATTACAGGAAGGGAAGCGAGGCGCACACCACCGAAGTCGAAGAAATCCTAATCGCCACCGGCAAACGACCACTCCTTGATTTCAGTCCGGAAAAAGCCGGTATAAAAATTGACGAAGGCCGCTTAAAAGTAAACGACTTCCTCCAAACAAACGTTCCCCACATCTATGCCGCCGGCGACATAATCGGCCCCTACCAATTCACCCCAACCGGCTACTACCAAAGCGATATAGCAGTAAGCAACATCTTCAAAAGAAACAAAATTAAACCCGACTACTCAATAGTCCCCAGAGCCGTCTACCTAAGCCCCGAAGTCGCCTCAGTCGGAGTAACCGAAGCCCAACTCAAAGATAAGAAAATAGCATACAAAATCGGCATAGCCCCAACTGGAATCCTGGGAAGAGCCAACACCTCGAACGAATTTAACGGTTTAGTTAAAGTAATAACAGACAAAAACGAAGTAATAATCGGCGCCGCCATAGTCTCTCCCTCAGCCGGAGAAATAATCCACGAACTAGCCGTCGCCATGAAATTCAAAGCCAAAGCCAGTGACATCGCCAACATGATTCACGCCTACCCAACCTTCTCCGAAGGAGTAAAAATCGCCTGCAGTTCAGTTGAGTAACATTATAAAGTTCAAAAATTATGGTTAGATTAAATTTTTAAGTAATGGATTATGCTTATCTTCTGACATCTTTGTCGCTGGTCGGTTTTCTGCTTGGTTTAATATTTCCAATTGGTAAAATCAGCCGAAAAACAACTGTTTACTTATTGAGTTTAGTGGCACTCGCTTACTTTATAACAGTATGTGTTTCGGCCTACAGTCTTTACACGCAACCTCTAACGAAACTTGATTATTCAAACCCACTAACCTTAGTTATTGTTGCAACACTTGGTAGTTTCTTCTATTTCTGGCAAGGAATAATTTCATACGGAGGAGGAGTTTTGGCAAATTATTTTATTTTCTTCGTAAAAAAACATTTTTATAAATAACACGTCTTATTATCCTTAGTCTGATCTTTTATTCAGCCTCATTCTTTCCATGAAACTTCTTGTGCACATCCCTAAGCTGCTTATTAGTTATATGGGTATAAATCTGAGTGGTCGCAATATTAGCATGCCCCAACATCTCCTGAACACTCCTTATATCTGCCCCATTAACTAGAAGGTCTGTAGCAAAACTATGCCTCAAAGTATGTGGCGTCGCCTTAACAGTCAACCCAACCTGCTTAACATATTTCTCAACAATCCTCTCAATAGACCGGGTAGTAAGTCTCATATTCTCCCCATCATCAGACGGGTCCTGCCGCCCCTGAAAACGTATAAAAAGCGGTTTATAGGGATCCCGACGGGTACTCAGGTATTTCTGAATTGTTTCGGCAGCTGATTCCGATAAAAACACAATTCTTTCCTTGCCACCTTTACCAATGATCGGAAATTCCCGGCGCTCAAAATTAATCGAATCCCGATTCAAAGCTGCGAGTTCCGAAACCCGAAGCCCGGTAGAAAACAATCCTTCTAAAATGGCCCTATCCCGCATCCCATCATTCGCCAGCTGATCAGGAGCATCTAGCAAAAGCTGTAAATCCTTATTCTCTAACACTTTAAGGGGGGAATCCTCGATTTCCCCCAACTCAACTTTCTCAGGAGGCAAAGTCGCAATATCAATCCGAGTCATATATTTAAGAAATGCCCTAAGGGCAATCATAAAATAATTCTGAGTTTTTCTTTTTAAAGGTTTTTTCGTCTCAGGATCTAACCAACGTGCTAAGTGCAAACGGTACTTTTTTATCAGTTCAAGATTTATTTCCGAAGGTTGTATTTCTCCCGCAAAATCCAAAAATCGCACAATGTAGTGATTATAATTTTCAATCGTGTTTTGGGACACGTTTCTCTCAAGTTCTAAGTACTCCAGGAAATCTAGTTTCAGAGCAGACAAACTCATCATAGGCAGAATTTAGAGCATCGCCAAACCGGCAACTCCCAAAATAACTAGGATTATCCCAACAGAAGCAATAACTAAAGTATTATCGAGTATTCCAGCATCACCACCCACAACTTGTCCTAACGTTGGTCGCACCACCGGATATTGAGCCGACTGAGAACCAACTAACGACCCATCAGCTAAGTACTGTCCCTGTCCATTAACACCTGAACCTGTAGATCTAGAAACTGGTGAAGGAGAAGCCTGGATTCCACTTGCACAACTTCCAGTCCCCACTGTATAGGCGCCATCAGTCACAGCGCTCAAAACATCAGCAATAGTCCCTCTCTCCACAACATTCGTATCAGTAGTTTTAGTCTTATTGTTTGGATCAAAATCAAATTTTAGATTTATAGGAGTTCCTGCTGTAGCAGTGTCAGCGACTTTAAACTTTAAAGTTGCAAACGTCCCTGTCCCGGTAAACGGGCTGGATACTGAGGAAATACCAGAAATACTTATTTTACCCCCTGCCGAGTCAACTGAATTACCAGGGTATTCCGGATAAATAGTTCCATTGGTTATCCCGGAAGTGGAAATTGATAGTTGGGCGGGAGTGTATATGACGATTACGTCAGTGCCATCAGTCTGGACCCCTTGAGTATCCAACTCTACCTTTATCGTAACTTCACAACCTTTATTTAAACTTCCTGAGGCAGGATTAAAAGTTAACGAAGCTGCTTGCGCTGAAACAGGCGAGACCACCAATGCTCCGATTATCCCTACCATTCCTAAAATCTTCTTCATCATATTTTGCATGCCTTACAACTAGTTGTTAACTTGGAACTGTATCCACAAGTGTCATTAAATATTGTACCAGCATTGCATACCTGACTGCCAACTTTTCCACTACCATCCTGACAGTACTGTGTAAAACTTCCGCAGGTTTCAGGCAAAGTCTCAGAATTGGCAGAATTCGTATTGGAAATTGTAATCTTTGCATTCTCTACACTGCCTAAAATGTCCGTTGATTCAACAGAGAGCACCACATTGGAGTCGCCGGTTTCATTCGGTTGATAGTCAATCATAATCTCAGTCTGACCTTCCTTAAGCGCCGTGAAATTTAATTTACCAAATAACCCAACTCCGGAAAAATTTTGATTAGATTCAAAATTTATACCCGAAACTCCAATTAGACCTTCCTTCTCCTCAACTTGTGCTGGGGGATAATCAGGATATATTTGACCTACAACTACAAAATTCTCGCGTGTGGGCTTCAGGTATTGAGGATCGTATTTTACCGCCAAATCAGTGCTTGCTGTAGGTTGCCCACCAGTGAAAAGCTTCACGTCAACCGACACACTTTCACCAACCTTGTACACAGGTTTCTCAGGAATCAAACTCAGTTGAGCCCCTGTCATTTCATTTATCTTCGGTTGTAAAACACCAATACCTCGCATACCCTGAGGAGATAAGTAAGAATATGCTCCAAAAATTACAGCAACCAGAACAACGAACGCAATCCCCACCAATAACATATTCTTCTTAAACCAATTAGGGTTATTTTTGGGGTTCTGAGGAGTCAATTGTTCTGAGCTCTTTAGAATTGTCGGGCCGGCAGTATTTTGCATAACTATCTACGAATCAAATTTTAGCTTCTATTTTAGATTACTTCATACCAAGCCCCAAATGCAATATATTCCACCTCTACTTATTGTGTTATTGCAATTTGAGCCGAGAGTAACTGAGTCAAAATATTAGTATTATCATCATTGCTAAAAATTCTCGATTCAGCCGTTACAGCAATATTTGTATTACCTACTTTCTTAGCTCTAAAAATAATTTTTGCCATTAACGGATCGTCACCCTCAATTGTCTTTAGTCCGGGATTTGGCTTACCCGCTACCAATGAAATCTGCCCGGTTTGATTATTAAAAAATTCCTCAGCCCAACTTGTTAAGATAGTCCCTTTTTCCAACCTTACTACTTCTAAAGCTGTCGGATCAAATGAAATCTTAGAAACAAATAAATTAGCAGCTAAAAGCTGAGACCATATATTCACATTAACAATAAATTCATCCCCATTTGGGTATGACCCACCCTCAACTGGCTCGAGTAGGAAATAAGCTGACCTTTGACCGGATGCGGTGGGGGACGGACTAGTCGATGCAGCAGGAGAGGAGCTTACAGAAGAAAGGGGTGTCGATGAGACACTAGGACTTGATGAAGGGGCTGGGCTAGACATACCAGCTCTTTGAGGAATTGCTTGGTCCTCCTTGTTAAAGTCGTATCTCATACAAGCCCAATCAATAGAATTAACCTTTGTATCACGATTAAAATCAGCAGTTTTAGTACTTGAACCCAGCACCGACCACTGTCTCACAATCTCCGAACGATCAAGAGTGTTTATCTTGCCATCACTTAAGATTGCCGGAGCAATATCTCCAACAGGGAGAATAAATATATTCCCATCATCAGGAGTAATCACATTAGTTCCATTAGCCGCAACAAACTCGGCATTCGTTCTTATAGAATAAGGCGCCTTAATAGAAATCACATATGATTTTCCAACTTGTAACTTCGTTTTGAGCCCCTTGATGATTCCACTAGCATCAATCGTCACTTCTTCATTAATCCGGCCACCGTTCTCATCAACCAAAGTTATTTTCACTCCAGTTACATCAAATTTGCCAACTTCTCTGCAAAATAAGCGTGCGCCCAGTGAAATCAAAGTTGTATTAACCTGACAGGTTATTTCAGGTAATTCCTTATTATCACTTTTAGTCAATTTAACTTTGAATAATTTACCATCTGAAAGATCTCCATCAGGGTTAATATCTGCCGTCACTTGACTACTGCTCCAGGATGTAACCTGCGCATCCTTGCCCCCAACAACAACTTTCCCTCCGGACGACCCTAATCGTGACCCGTTCAATGTTAACTTCAAATTCTGCTTCGAAATATCCATACTACAATTAAGAGAAGTTATCACAGGATCTGGCTCAACTAATTCTACAGAGATATGCTCAGTTCTTGAGTCACCGTCAGGACCAATAAACTCAACCCAAATCTGCTTCACTCCTGGAGTTGTATTTGAAAATGTAAAATCAGTAGATAATGGATGCGAACTGTAAGGACGAAGCACTGCACCTGCGAGCCCTGCTTCAGTTTCAGCAATTTTATAATAAATAGTCCAAGGGTGACCGCTGGCAGGAAAAGGCATACATATTGGATCCCCAGCTACACCAGAAGGGACTGGAACAATAGGGCAATAATACCCCTCCTGACAATCGTTATCAGAACTACAAAAACTAGTCGCGGAAGGTGATTGGCTTGGGCTCGGAGAAGGGGAAGCCTGATTATTGTTTAGAGTCCAGCCAGAAGGAACATGGCAGGGAGTTGGAAAATCAACACATTGCCCTCCATTAGGATTGCAAGCGGGGGCTATCACTGCAGCACAGACACTACCAGTAGGCAGACATTGTCCTGGATAATTCTCATGATTCCAGCAAGTATTGCCCTGTCCACACTGATTGTCTGATGTACATCCTACTGTTGTAGGTGATGGAGATGGTGAAGATGAAGGAGCAAGCGACGGAGAAGCTGTTTGCGCAGATACATCCTTAAGAATACCTTTGAAAGCTGCTGTTATAAAATTCACTAAACCTTTACCTTCTGTGAAACTACCTGATCCCGGTATAACAACAGCCGGATCTCCGTTTCCTCCAAAATCTCCTATACCATCAAATACATTAGCAGCCGGATACACTTTATATGCTAACTCACCATCTCCCGGATTACATTGGGTATCATCACTGGTCTTGACTCCATTCGTTCTGTATTCAGCAACCTTCGCAGCAGTACATGGCCCCTCAACATGAACCGACCTCGCAGGGTTAGACCCGGCGTTTCTCACCAGAGTTTCAAGTGCGCTGGAAGTAAAATTATCTGGCTTAAGCAGAGAAGCACCGCAGTCTATCGCCGCCGTCTTTAAAGCGGCCAAAGTAACCACACTCTTCCAATATAAAATAGTCGTATTGTTTTTGTTAGGAGTGGCCAAAGGTGCACCTATTCCCAGCTTAGAACTCATACAAGTTGCAATATTTACGGGTGACGCTGATGGCGTAGAGATAGGGGAGGATGAGGCAAAAACTGAGGGAGAAGGCGAAGCAGAACCCGATGCAATTGGACTTGCAGATTGAAGAGGTGACGCTGAAGATGTAGCCGATGGCTGAGCACTTTCCTCAGGCCCTAATGGGGAAGTCAGCTTAATCGGAAAAGTTGGACAATTAACTTTATTTGGGTCAGTCGAAATAACACAAGACCCCGTTTCTGCAACCAATTCAATTGGGTTTATGGCTGCTCTAGGTGCAAAAATCTGCGTCCTTTGTGCCAACCAAACAGTCAAAGGAATAGCAAAAACCATAACCAGTAGAACAATGAGTACTGACCTCTTTTTTTTATCACCAAAAAAATTAGTGCCTTCAGGAGCTATTCTTGGTTTTGATTGTAAAAAACTTGGCATTTCCATATCAGCTAAATAATCACAAAACTCTCATCTATAAATATCTTAACAGAACCCGAAGAATCTGAGGAGACTGACGAGTTTGGAGATGGTGATGGGCTAGCGGAAGGAGAGGAGGATGGTGAAGAGCTAGGCGATGGAGACGGTGAAGGGGAACGGGATGGAGATGGAGAAGGACTTCTCGAAGGTGAAGGTGAAGGGCTGGACACTGGAATTTTAATGGTACCAGACGCCGATGTTGGAATCGTTATCGTTCCTGAAGCTGAGCCGGGAACTCCCTCCGGAAGAGGTTCATCAGAGGCTCCGAAATCATACTGCATACATGCCCAATCAATAGAATTAACCTTTGTATCACGATTAAAATCTCCACTTTGTTTAGCATCTCCCTGGCCTAAGACTCGCCATTGTCTAATCAATTCAGCCCTGTCTAGTGTATTAATCTGCCCATCCACACTTATCTTAGGGGCTATATCACCAACAGGCAAAATAAATGGCGTTCCGTCATTACCCGTTATTTGTGTTGTTCCTTCCGATGCAGTAAAAGTTGCAGTCCTTCTTATTGAACCTGGGGCTTTGATAGACATCACATAACTCTTCCCAACTTGCAATTGAGTTTTCAAATTAATCTCACCGTCTTTACTAATAGTCACATTTTCCTCAGCCTTACTTACCTTGTTATCCGAATTATTATAAAGCAGGATAACCTCAACATCGGAAGCATCAAACTTTCCTGGCTCTCTACAAAATATCCTTGCACCAAGCGAAACCAAAGATTTATCAACTGCACAAACAGCCGTAGGGGACTCAAATCCGTCAGGTCTCACAACCTTAATTTGGAACCGTTGCCCCTCATTAACTGGAATACTTGGGTTTTTTAGTGAGGCAGATATTTGTTTATTTGTCCAACCGAGAACCTCAGGTGTACCTGCCGGAGTCACGATAGTAACTTTACCCGACGTATCCCCAAAGAAGTTCCCATCAACTGTAATTTTTAAGCTTTGCTTGGAAATATCGAGATTGCAGGCCAGTCCTGTTATTTGAGGAACTTTATCAACCAAATCAAAAGTGACCTGATCAACTCTCGTTGTACCATCAGGATGCTGGTATTCAACCCATATTTGTTTCGTTCCTGGTTTAACATCAGTCAGCTGGAAATTAGTTGTAATAAATTGCTTTCCAATACTAAAACTAGGATTACCACTCGAAGCGGGTGTAGTACTCCCGGATGGTCTTGGACTACCGCTTGAGCCGGTAAATACATCATCACTATCGTTATATGAAGTCCCAGTAAAGACATCATCACTGTCTTGAGCAAATGCATTATCCACCAACCCATTAATCCAGTCCCAGGCAAACCCTCTCCACTCTGCATTTGACAGACCTGCCTGAGATTCTGCTAAACGATATTTTACAACACCAGTATTAGTGCCTCCAGTCGGCATTGGACTACTTACTGAACTCAAAGGGGAAGTAGAGGGACTAGGACTACCACTGGCACCCGTAAACACATCATCACTATCCTGAGCAAAAACTTCACCCACTAATTTACTGATCCAAGAAGAACCATCTGCAGTTGGCTTTGCTGGCGCAGCCGGAATATTATAAGAGGCCGGAATATCACACCGCCCGTCAGTTCCGCTTTTCTCTTCATAACCCTGACTGTTTACATTTACAACCGGAACACCATTACCAACATAGACATTATTCAAGGCTTTTTGATCCCAAATTTGCTGAATATTATTACCTGATGCATTGTTATAACAAACAATATTTGCTGTATTTATCCATGATGGATCAGAGTTAGCATCATTTCCCGAAGTAAGAGAATAACTGTGCCCACCATTAGAAACTGAGTTACTTATCACCCTATTGTTGGCAATTTTCCCTTCAACTGCAATCTCCAAACCTATCCCCAAAGAATCACTGCCACCTGCATTAATGTTACAGCGATCAATTACATTATTCTCCCCTAAAGATACAAAAATTCCATGAGAAACAGTCTGCAATATTTCACAATTCGCGATTCTAACATTATTAACTCCCTTGCCACTATGAAAACCTAATAAAATACCGGTATTTGCTCTTTCCACCTTCACATTCGTAACAAATCCCCCGACAAGATTTCTAAGTTTTATCCCTTCCGAACTACCAAGCACATGCCCTTTGATTGTCAGATCTCTTATCACAACATTATTTTGTCCGGCACTAGTGCTGTTCCCTACAACGGCTTCGCCTTCATCAATTTCTATACCAGCATCCAGAATAGTCTGGTCAACTCCGTCACCAAAAATAGTAGTGTTGGAATATAGTTCTACCTTCTTATTTATGGCGTAAGTCCCAGCAGGTATGTAAACCGCACCTCCTGTCGGTTTTATCTGATCCAAAGCTGCTTGAATTTGGGTACTGGTATTCCCATTAACCCTGACTATCTGCGGATTACCAGAAACAGAAGGAGAGGGGCTTGAAGAAGACCCGTTACTCGGATTAGCTGCCAGAGAAGCGCTTGGAGAGCTAGATACTACAGGTGAAGCTTTTATATTAAAAAAAGGGTTTACTAGTTTTAAAGGAACTGTCGGACAATCAACTACCTTTTTTTTGTCCTTATTCAGCTTTATACAACCGCCCTCGCCAAGTTGGATCAATTCGCCTGCGGCCCTGGGAAAAAACGTTAACTCACTGCGGGTCAAGAATAGCCCAATAGGTAAAAGAACCAGTAATAGCAGCAAGATTAGTAGGGAAGTGAGAGTACGCTTATCCAGGTCTAATCCTCGTTTCTCTAAAAACTCACGCAAATGTTTCAAGGCATTGCCCATTACTTCAATAATGAAATAAATAGTGAGCAATAGTCAATCGGGAAGTTGTTGTGCGACATGACTAATGGATTAAAAACCGGCTTTGGAGGTCAAATCTATTACTATAAATAATTTGAACTCAACGTAATTGATAAACAAAAAAGAAATAAGTTACTAGAAATTAAGAAATTCAGAAATCGCACTGAAGAAATATGAATTTACTATTTTAATGCTGGCCAATCTAACTCAGCTTATCAATTAACTAACATTTAGAACTTCATACTTCAAACCCCGCTCGTGTTTCATGCAGATATATTGTCATTGCTAGGTTTGAGCCTCGCTAGCCTCAAGCCTCAAAATCCCCCCTAAAACGGCTTGCCATAGGGGAGGATGCACAATAAGCCATTGAGAGTTTAGGCTTTTATAGCAGGCCAATCTACAACCAATCAGTTTGAATAAAAAGCAAAAAAAGAAAATATAAAAAATTCGAAAAAAGACCTGTAATAGTACAAAAATAGAAGATTTTAATTGTCTGCCTTTAGCCTCTTTATAGCACCCATTGTCTGTACCGTGAGGCACTCCTCCGGTACACGCCTGCGCGATGTCGCATAAGCTATATTGTGCGACATTAGGCACAAATAGGGATATAGCTGTACTGATGAGCCTGAAAAACACATATTATTAACTAGCCATGCTCAGAGAAGAGAGACTTCCTTCTCGATGGCGAATTTAGTCGATATATACACAAATGAGCTCAACTGCTGTCGCTTTCATGAATCCAAGTATCAAGCAGCTTTGTCCCAGTCCTATAGTTTTCACGATTTTATATATATTTATTTTTTCTAAACTGGGATGTCGTAATTTCCCAAGGAGTAAGCACTCACTTGTACACCTAATTATGTATTTATAAACTACTTAACTAACTTATGCTTTTAGTCAGTTGCAGGCACAATATATATCTTATAGTTTTTAAGTTATCCACAAAACAACACTATATCTAACTATATCATTTTCCACACTACTCTTTCCACTACACTCTCCTCCAATTTTCTTAACCAAAAAAATTTGTCAGCAAGAAAATTACCAACATCAACCCACCGCCAATCTGCGAGTACTCCATAATAACTCTCTTCTTTAACTTATCCCTCATATACTCCGACAAAATCCCTAAGAATATATAATTTATAGAATTTACATACAAAGAGTTAACTAGTGGAGCCTGAGGCCAAAACGACAACGCCACAGCACTCTCCCCTAGAATTAGAGACAGGACTAGCGAGTAAACAATAATTTGTGAGGTCAGTTTCTCCATCTTAATTGACCACAAGCTCTGCATTGATAGCGGAAAGCTTACTATCGCTACCAATAGCCCATTTAAGTAAAATGGCAAGCTCAAAGAAAATATTATTCCGACCAATAAAATAAACGTAAAAATAGTGTATACAAAGTTGGCAGTAGAAGCAGCTCTATATAAAGGAATAGCTCGATCTGACGCCACATTCAGTATGTTTTGAGAGAGAATCAACCAATAAAAAGAAATTCCGAAAAATATAGCAGCTGGCAGCCTGGTAAGCCATCTTACATGCTTAAACAGGAAGTAAAAGCCCAGGAATCCTACAACATAAAACACCGGCAATATAAATAACAAAATAGCCTTAGATCTCGTCATTCCTTTCCAGAGGGAAATTATAATTAAAATATAAGTCCCGGCGGCCAGAAAAAAGACGAGGTAATATCTTTTAAATAAAATATTCACAGGCTGAGTAATGAGAATGAATCCTAAAGTAACTATTATCGAAGTTAAAACAATCTTCTGCCGCTTACTTAAAAATTTATCTGATTTTTCTAGAAAATTTTTCATGCGGTTTTTACTTCGCAACCATCTTCAAAACATGACAAATAGCGATAGCCACAGCGTCTACAGCATTATCATCCCAAGTTTTTTTTCTCTTAAGTCCCACCATCGGTTTTGATAATTCTGCCGCCTTCTCCCCCTTTACCTTAGACAAAAATTTCCTGACGTGTTCATGAACAATCTTCTTATCCGCTCTCCCCGCCCCCGTCACCATTAACTTAACAGCCGGACCCGTATACTCCGTAACAGGCAAACCATTCTGGCCCGCGCACAAAAGTACTATTCCCCTAGCCTGACCAACAGCTATCGCAGTCTTAGAATTAGCTCCAAAAAACAACATCTCAATAACCAGTTGGTCCGGGGAATACTTCTCCATAATATGACTCATCTCCGAATATAACTGAACTAGCCTTTTTTCCATCAGGAGATCTTTAGAAGTTGAGATAAATCCATAATCTACAAGCTCAATATTGTACTCAAACTCCCGCGACATAATGTCATCGGGTACATCTATCACACCATATCCAGTACTTGCCGTGCCGGGATCAATTCCAAGTATTCTCATTTTTTGTTTCGTATTTCGGATTTCGCGCTTCGAATTTACTCAGTCATTAAATCATCACTTATATCAAAGTTTGCATAAACCTTTTGCACATCATCACGATCTTCCAATTTTTCAATAAAATTAAGGACTTTCTCCGCTTTTTCCTTATCAGTAACCTCAGTAAATATCGTAGGTTTCATAATAATCTCCGCGCTCTCTACAATAAACTCTTGCTTTTTCAGGTAGTCAAGCACACTCGAAAAGCTTGTCGGATCAGTATAAACGAGATATTTAGCCTTGCCTTCCTCATCAAATTCCTCAACATCTTCTGCTCCCCCATCAATAATTTCCAAAATTTCATCCTCAGAGTTTCCATCCTTAGTAGAAACTTTGATCTCACCGGTTTTCTTAAACATATAAGCTGTGCTCCCATTTGCCCCCAATGCTCCTCCGCTTCTGTCAAATAAATTTTTCATCTCCGCCAATGTCCGCAATTTGTTATCTGTAACCACCTCTACAAAAAAAGCAGCCTTAGCTGGTCCGAATCCTTCGTAAGTAATCTCCTCTAAATTCTGGCCTGGCAAATTCCCCAGCCCTTTATCTATCGCCCTCTGAATATTCTCCTTAGGCATGTTAACCGATCTCGCTTCTTCTAAAGCCATTCGAAGCCTCGGATTTGAATCAGGATCACCTGAGTTACCCAGTTTGGAAGCAATAGTTATCGCGTTTCCAAGTTTGGTAAACGTCACTCCCCTTTTTGCATCAGTTGCCCCTTTAGCTCGCTTTATTGTCGACCATTTACTATGTCCTGACATATTCGAAAGATTATACAACCAGTACATTACAGATACCAGTTGACAACATCAGATCGCGTTTCCTATACTCTACCCTCAATGAACGATGAAAGACCCTCCTCGCCCGAATTGCATAAACAGGCGATAAATGCCGCAATAACCTGCAACTGGCAAACCGCAATCGAACTCAATCAAAAAATTCTCGAATCTGAACCACAAAATACTGAAGTCCTCAACAGGATTGCTAAGGCTTATTTCGAAACCGGCACCTATTCTCAGGCAAAAAAGGTTTACACCCAGGTTCTAGAAATTGACCCCTACAATACAATCGCCGAAAAAAATCTCAAAAAAGCTGCCTCTCTAAAAAAAGATGGCATTATTCCTGGCTCTGCCTCGATGACTTTGTCCCCTGCTATGTTTTTAGAGGAACCTGGAGTTACAACATTAGTAAATCTGGTCAAGATTGCTGAACCCCAAAAATTATTAAAACTCTCTCCTGGCACTGTGGTTACCTTAGTGCCAAAAAAGCGTGGCGTCTCAGTAACTGATTCCCGCGATGTTTATCTTGGAGCATTTCCTGACGATAGCGCCTTCCATCTGTTAAAACTGCTGAAGGGTGGTAATAAATTCATGTCTATCATCAAATCTATTCGCCCCCCAAGTGGTTTAACAGTGCTTTTAAGGGAGACTTACAGGTCAAAGAAGTTTAAAAATCAGGCTTCATTCTTGGAAGAGAGCCGTGTCGTATCTTTTTCTGAAAACATTACCTTAATCGAAAGAGGAGCCGAAGATGATGACTCAGGAAACTCTGGCGATGATTTAACCACTTAAGAGATTAAAGCAATCACTTCGTTATTCGTTAATAAAAATTCTTCCACTTCTTTTGGTATAAGTGATCTTTGTTTAAAAGAATCATACTTTTTATTTTCAGGGAAACTATCTTCATGTTTACTAAGACCTGTTGCAGTCTGAAAAATCTGATTGATTCTTTTCGCGAGTTCAATTCTTTTTATGGCATCTGAATCAGAAACCATTATCCTTAGAGTCGATTGAAAAAGATTTTCTCCTGATTTTTCAATTGGCATTAAAACCGTCTGAATGAACACTTTTTGATCTTCATTAAGGTTTAAATTAAGGAACGCATTATCTATATTTAGAAGCTTTTTAGCGTTATTTTTAGACTCTACGAGCCATGACAAAACTTGATCAACATTAACTCTCTTTTGAGAACTATCTGTGGATGGATAACCACTCTGACCAGCCAAATAGTCTTCTATTTCTACTAAATTTAATTCAGGGAAGTTCTTCGACATGTCCCTGGGTCCGTATAAAACTCTCGCTATTTCTTTGCCTTTTATTAACTTTTCCAGGGTAAAAAAGTGTCTTTCCTCCAGAAATAAATCATGCAACTTACTCAGAGTTTGGAAATTTAACGCAGTTGAATTACCAATATAATAAAGCGAATTCAAAGTTAGATTCTCAGGAAACTCCTCATAATCCCTCATCGAGCGATAAGCCAAAACAGAAGATATAAGAATAATAATAAAAAAGAGAATTACCCAAATCACAAACTAATTATACAATCTCGACCCCTCTAAAGCTAATCACATACTCGCTATCTGCTATATGCTATCTGATAATTCTACCTGGAAGACCAATAATTAAAATATTCTTGTCCTAGAACAATATTAATAGCTGCCCTGGATGTGGCAACTTCAGCATCCGCAGTGGTACATTCCTGCTTGAGGCAACCTGGAGAAAAAATCTCAGCTATTCTTTTGTAAGTTCGCGAATCTGCCGTCGCACTCCCCTCCTCAGGATTAATATAAACCCCATTTTTAACAAATTTGTCTTGAGAGTTAGTGATTATCGTCACTCTCGCACCTAAATTACCAATCAACCTGACAGCTTCTGCAGTCAAACCTGGATGATCAGTGCCATTATAAATAGCCACAGTGAGATCCTCTTCTGAAATTGTTGGGTCTGCCAGAGACTGCTTAAGGAAAGTGTCTAATTTAATATTATCAACTCCCAACACCCGACTGGAATCTGGAAGAAGTTTACTTTGAGTGATGCTGGTTCGGAAAAAATCGACAGAAGATATATTATCAGGTCGGACTTTAGAAGCTTTAAATACAAAATCCGTCGTTTCTTTCAAACTCAAATCAGTTTTTACTTGCGTTAAAAAGCTAAACCCTGAAAACATGTTCTTTTTCCAATCAGAAACCAAATACTCAACATTTACTTCTTCACGCGTTGATACTTCAATAATCCCATCAACCGGTAGAGCCAACATTTTTGAAACTGACATTTTGACTAAATCCTCACCCATCGGAGGCTTATTCTCCTGTCCTAATTTGAAAACACTCCCTAGTTTCCACGATCCAAAGTTCTTGGGGACTTGTATATATATATCTTCTGGCAGCTTCAAGATAGAAATTTTCTCATCTTGCGGGTTTAAACTAACAAAATTTAAATCTTTTAAATCACTACCGTTTTCACTTCTGGCAATAATCAGATTTATAACCGATTTACCGTCCCATGAGACTGCCCTCTTTTGGGTATTTAAAGAATAAAAAGGTTTTTGAAATTCATTAAAGAACAAGAAAACCCTGCCAAAAAGCAGTAGTAAACCTAATATTAGAAGAGCCAAAAGAGCCAGCCTAAAATTCTTTTGAGTTTTTTTCTCGGTCTTATCTTTTTTTAAATTATGCATTTAAGGGTCGTCTTTTTGAGACTACCCAAAACCTCTCTCCGTCTTGCCTGCTCTGTACTGATAACACACTCCGAAAATTAGACACAAATATATTCAAGAAAGCTACTCTCTTGAATAAACACAAAATTGCCTCTGATGAGGCTATAAATTAATACTTGGCTTTGCCTTTGGTCGTAACCTCAGGCTGGGTGAAAACAGGAGCTGAACTCAAAATCTGACCACCACTCCCCTTCTTCTTTTTCTTCTTTTCTCCTTTGAAAAAACTTCCTATACCCATGAATTAATATTAGTTTTCACGCTGGTTTTTGTCAACTATTCTAATCCTGAAAACTTAATTACAGGCCAGTGATTCTTGAGTTGCGCAACCAGAAAATCCCCCGAGACTTGCTCCGGCAAAATAACATAGTCAGCTCCTAGGGCTTTTAATGCTTCAGCATGATCTCTGTCAAGCGCCCGGGCAACAATTTTGGCTCTCACTTTTCTTCTTTTACACTCCTCAAGCAACATCTCATTATCAGACATATCCCGAGCTGTCGAAAGAATCAGCTTGGCTTTCTCAAGCTGTAAACTATCAAGTATTTCCGGATCGCCAAGATCTCCATATACAACATTTAACCCCTTTTCTCTAAATGACTCAACGATATGTGGGTTAAAATCCATGACTATGAATGGTATTTTTT
>CAYNRM010000019.1:0-14750 GCA_964399555.1 uncultured Gammaproteobacteria bacterium
CCTAACTGCACAATCCGCTCTTTTATCTTTCATATAAGCCATTAGGTAATGAATTGACAAAGGAACCTCACCATCGGGAATGATTGGCATCAGGGAATCGCCACCGAAGGAGAGTTCGTTGCGCAGATTGCGTCGGAGCGTTTCATAAAGTTGTGATCTGTGAGATACTCTTATAGAACAGCAAACAATGATGACACGGCGTAGCTTGAACCAAGTCGGTCTCGGATCCATCTTTGTCTATGTCTTAATCGCAGTAGGCATGGTGGCAATTCTGACGTTCATCGGCTCGCGACTCATGCTTACGCACGCGGGATCCTCCTTTTTTAGAGGCGCGAATTTGCCCACGCCTGCAGCAACAGCGGTCAAGCAGATGGCATGCAGTGGGTCGGAACAGTCTCGACCACTCTTTGTCGATGTAGTAGATTGGCCCGCTGAACTGCCTTCCCCTACGCGTCTTACACTGCGACAACGATTGGTCCGCCTCGATCTGACTGCTTTCCACGGAAGCTCGTATGAGCTCGCTAAACCCAACACAACAGCCCCGCAGATCTTGCTGAATCTGTTCCCTGATACATGCATTACGGCAGTCCGGGACCGAGTATCTCTAAACCCGACGGGGCAAGGGTTCGTATGGGTTGGCCATGTTAATCAGAATGGGCCTGGTTCCGTGCTGCTCAGCGTTGAGAATGCCGTACTCTACGGAGTCGTCCGTGACGGGGAGAATGTTTACGAGGTGCGACTACTTCACGACGGCATCTATCTGATGCACCAGCGCGATCCGAAAGCACGTACACCAATCGACTAGAAAGAGCGGTAGGAAGTCCGCGCAACTCCTGCTGAGCCGTCCTTTTAGACCCAAACTTTCTGGTGCGATGTTCTGCTACTGCGATCCCCCTTCCTACCCTGGGACCGCTGTGATACACTCGCGCGACACGCATCCGAACACTGCAGATTGCTAAGCCGCAGTCGTGCGCAGTGTCCGCACACCGGAGTGCTTCATGCGGCACCTCACGCCTCTCGATCCTTTTGGGTCGCCCCTGGTGCGACGGGTTGCACTTGCCATCATCACTTTCGCCATATCTTTTCTGAGTACCGCTGACATGTATACCGCCGCTGCACCAGCTTACCAGGCGAACGATCTCCTCACACCAACATCCCAGCAGGGTACGAGGGCCATAAGTCAAGACCCATCGGCCTTACGCTCTCAGCATGTGATCGTTGATTTCACCAAGCTGCCGGTGCCAATGCAGGTGGTGCCTACACCTTTTACCCTATCGATCACCCCATTCAATGACGCGAAGATTCTTGTCGTCATTGATCACGCTTATACTAATCAGACTCGAACAGGCGTAGTTCTGCGAGGCAAAGTTCAGAGCGGGGATCCATTTAGCGAAGTTCTCCTCAGTACGGATGTCCAGGGTAAGGATCCCGTGCTCTACGCCATCATTCGGCCAGCTGCAGATATCCTATATGAGGTGACCTATGCAGGAGGTGGAATCCACACTGTCCGCCAGATTGATACCCAGAGGATCTCCTTGCACTCCACACCTCTGCAGCCGCCCATGCCAAGTAGCCGAACAGGCAGTGCTGTCTCGTCTACCCCAGATAATGGGAACTTCATTGATGTCTTCGTTGTTTACACCCGCGCTGCGCGTGATCGGGTCGGCGGTTCCAATGCTATGGTCTCCCTAATTAATGCGTCGATTGAGGACACCAGTCAGGGGTATCGAAACTCCGGTATTCAGCAGCGCCTTCGACTAGTAGGATCAGCCGAGACTCCCGACTATCAGGAGGGTACATTAAATGACAGTATAGATTTTGTAAATGAGCTAAATCGATTACAGAATATGACGGGCGATATGGATGAAATTCATACTCTCCGAAACACACATGGGGCAGATTATGTAGTCCTATTAAGAACCACTGGAAGGAGGGATCTATGCGGCATAGCTTATATGAATGATTCAAATGATGACCCGAACAATCCAGATGACGGACCAATTAACAATATGCATGAATCTACCGCATTTGCCGTTGTCGATGTTAGCTGTTCGGTTGAACAAAATACCTTTGCGCATGAACTTGGCCATGCGATGGGAATACATCATAATATAGAGAATGATCCGTCAGGTACGTCGATTAATCATGGATTCTGTCAATCAAACATCCTTTCTAGATTTCGTGACATAATGGCGGTACAAGTTGACGAGAATGGGAACCAGACAATTAATTGCGCACTCTCTCCTAGAATTAATCATTGGTCTAACCCTAATATTCCATATCAAGGATATGCAACAGGTAATGATAGAGCCGATTCTCAGCAAGCTCTAACTAATGCATTATCTGCACTCCCATTAATTCTCGAAAATGAATCATCCTTAACTGAATCAGACATATAAAGAATACTCCTACCGTCTCTTCCTATAGGCGCTTTATAGTCAAGAATTGCATTAGTAACCCCTACAGTATCTACACCTAATTCTTCAAGGTACCTACCCGTTACGGCATCTTGTGATAAGCCTACCCATAAATTCTCCGCTCCAATCTCAATCTTCTTAGCATATATCGCTCCTCGAGCACTCATCCGATTACTCATGATTCTATTTATTTCCACGAGAGCATCAAATGACCGGCTCACAACAATTACTGCATCATTACTAATGGGCATTCCTGTTCTTTCTCTGTAAGTTTTCTGATCAAATTCAAGACTGTTTTTCATGGTGAAAGGATTTTACTAAGTAAAATTAAAAATAATCTACTTTACAATAGTTTTGAGCAGGTTTAGAGTTTTTGTTTGTCTTAAAGCGTGCCTAAGGTGCATTCTAGGCTCCTGTTGAGTGAATTGCTGTTTAACTTTATTATCCTGAATTTTATCAACTTCAGCCTGAAGCTCTTCATCATTAATATTTACATTCTCGTTTCTGGCAATTTCTGAAAGACCCAATTCCATCCGGACATTTCTCTCAGCCTGTGGCCTCCATTCAGCTTTAAGCTGCTCAACAGTTTTTTTCTGACCTTTAAGGTATTCCTCCATCAAAAGACCGCGATCAGAAACATTTCTCTGAAGTGAAAGTAACATTCTCGCCAATTCATCCTGTATTAGAACTTCCGGAATATCTACATTGGTAATTTTCTCAACTTCCTGCAAGATAGATTCCTCGTAATCAAGTTCATTATTATATTTAGCTTCAGCCTCTAAATCAGTCTTTATTTTAGTTTTAAGTTCACCTAACGAATTAGCTCCCATAGCCTTCGCAAAATCATCATTAGGAGCTGTTGGAACTGGACCAGTTTGAGCTGTCGCCGGTGTAGAAGGCTGATTAAATGACATTGATCCACCAGCACCAGTATTCGGCTGAGGAACTTGGGTGTTTGCAGGCTGAACAGGTTGCGCCGCTTGCCATCTGGTAAACAAATCAGTAACTATTTTTTCAATTTCGGCCTCATCTGCAATCTTCAGAGGAGGGCGTTTCGCGTTAACAATTTTATAATTCCCAACTTTAACCTCAGGTTTAACAGTCACCCGTGCTGTAAACTTCAACTCTCCACCCTTAGCAAAAGCCGTCACATTATATTGAGGATAATCGATCGGTACATAAGTAGATCCTTGAAGAGCCTCAATCAAAGCCTGAGGCATAATCTGTTTTAGAGCCTCCTGCTGAACTTGTGCCAAAATTCTAGGCTCAACAATATTAACCGGAGCCTGGCCTTTTCTAAACCCAGGAAGCTCAACCTCCGCAGCCGCCTTATTAAAAACCTCATCCCATTTAGCCTGCATATCAACCCAGGCCAAAGTAACTTGGATATCAATCTGCGATTTAGGAAGTTTGACAATATTTTTTGTGATCATAACTTATGTAATTTAACAGAAATCAGGTTCAGAATCAATCAGCAGCACCTAAACTCTTCTCCTGAAAAGAAGAGCAATCTTATTCCATACTTTTACAGAACGACTGAACTCTCCTTTGATAGTTCATCATCCTTTCTTTAGCCTTAGAATTACCTTTTGCAGACTGCCAATCCTTCTTTCCCAATCTTCTCCCAACCCCTTCGATAGCTGTAGCTATAAATGGTTGGCTTGTGTAAGGATCATTCCTGCGTCTTAAATAGAAACCATCCACATAAGCATCAGCTATTACTTCTTGGGTAATCATGGTCATTACCCTGCGTATTTGTATTTCACGAATTGTGCGCGGCCTCTCCATAAACCTATAGTAACAAATTTTCAGAAACTTTTCAACCGCTCGGTGTAGGTTAATAACCTTGGGGATCCTCACGAGGAATTTCAGGAACTGAGCCAGGGAGTTTAGGAGCTGGTTGAATTGGCTCAGATGAACGCACTGAAGGAATAGCCTTTGTACTTCCTAAAGCATATTTACGATCTTCTCCCCCTCGTTCTGCTCCCCTACGCACCATTCCTCCTGCAACTTCCTGAACTACATTATCCCGATAGACTTTAGGAGGTCTCGGTATATTTTCAGATTTTTTATCCATAATTCATTTTAGCATAATTATAGTGCAGGAGGAGGAAACGTCATCTCGTTCCATTAGAAAATACTAATTAATTCTTCAATAGTCATGAATCCTGTCTCTTTTTCCGCTCTTTTCTTTACCTCAATCTTATCCCCAGTTTTTTTAGAAACAACAACCCTAACCGGAATCCCTATCAAATCCGCATCCGCAAACTTCTCCCCCGCCCTGGCATTTCGATCATCATATAAAACCTCAATTCCTGCGATCAACAATCTTTTATAAACCTCTTCAACTTTAGTTTTAATCTCGTCATCCTCCAGATCCAATCCAACCAAATGAACCTCATAAGGCGCTACAGCTTCAGGCCAGATTATCCCTTTCTCATCACTGGAAACCTCCACAATCGTAGCCAATGTTCGTGCCAGGCCTATCCCATAACACCCCATGTAATATGGCTTAGCCTGCCCATTCTCATCAATAAAATGAGCGTTGTCCATCTTAGTTGAGTAATGTAACCCCAACTGAAATATATTCCCCACCTCAATCCCTTTTTTAGCAACCAATTCTTTTCCAGAAGGACTCATAAATCCTTCCTTTGCCAATTTAAAATCAAAATACTCCTTAGGATAAGGCAAATCCCTCCCAAAGTTTACATTTGTAGAATGGTAATCAGTCCGGTTAGCTCCCATCTCAAAATTAGTCCGGTTACTACAAGACTCATCAACAAACACCTTTACCTCCTTCGGTAAATTCATAATCCCCGCATACCCAACCTCAGCTCCGGTCACCTTTCTAACTGTCTCCTTTTCAGCCAATTTCAAAGAGTAGCACCCCACAGCATGAAGTAATTTAACCTCATTAATATCAAAATCCCCTCGAACAGCCGCTGCAATAACTTCGCCTTTATCAGTCTCAAATAAAATAGTTTTGGTTGTTTTCTCAACCGGAATCTTCAAAAACTTCGCCAAATCCGCAACTCCAATAATCCCCGGACCCAAAATCTCCTCCATCGGCAACATCTGCTCGTCAGTAGTCTCATTCTCAAAAACAAACTTAGCTACATCCTCATGCGCCGAATATCCCGCTTCGTCAGTCAAATATCGCGACTCCCCAGCCTCAGACTCGACAATAAATTCATGACAATACTCTCCACCAATATACCCATTATCAGATTCCACAACCTCAGTAGTCAGCCCCATCCGCGAAAAGATCCGCGAGTAAGTCTCCTCCATATTTTTATACTCCACCTTAAAATCTTCCTCAGTCGCGTGGAATGAATAAGCATCCTTCATCACAAACTCCCGAACCCGAAGCAACCCTCCACGAGCTCGCATTTCATCTCTGAATTTAGTAGAAAATTGATAAAGATTAAACGGCAAATCCCTATAGCTAATCTGAAACTTCCGCACTAAATCCACTAACATCTCCTCCGCCGTCCCACCCAAAACAAACTCAAACTCACTCCTATCTTTAATAGACATCAACTCAAACCCCACCGAAGCATTCCGGTTAGTTTCCGCCCATAAAGACATCGGATGCAAAACCGGCGTTATCATCTCCTGCCCTCCAGCCTTATCCATCTCCTCCTTAATAATCGCCTGAATCTTTTGAAAAACCCGCATCCCCAAAGGCAAAATATAATACCTCCCCGCCGTCGACTCCCGAATATACCCTGCCTGATACAGCAATTTATGCGAGGCCAAAGTAGCCCCCGCTGGAACCTGTTTTATAGTTTTAGGAAATAATTTACTGTATTTCATATCAATTGATTCTACCTCCTACTCCTCCTTGTTTAAAGGTGGAATAATTTGGAACTGGAAAATACGTTCCTACCCGGTCTCCTCCTACAGCTTTAGTTACTCCTTCAGGATCACAGGCATTAATTATCCAGACATAGCATCCTCTCCTTACTACGTGTAACGCCACTTTAATCTTCGACCTCATTCCTCCCGTCCCTAAAGCAGAGTTTGATCTGAGTTTAATCCTTCTTAAATCATAAAAACTACTAATTTCTTCTATCACCTGATTCCCACCATCTTTAACCCCATCAACATCAGTCTGAATAATAAGCTTTGAAGCCCCCAGGGTCCGGACAACCCAACCTGCCATCCTATCGTTATCCCGAGCTATCTCATACTCCCTTAATTCATCAACATTAACCGGATCGTTAGCATTAACCACCGGAATTCCATGTTTTAAAGCCTGAATCAAAGGTCTTCGACTATTCTCCAAATCATGGCCGGTCAATAAAACCTGCCCAGCTATGACACCAAACTCCTCAAAAGCGTTCTCCCAGGCTCTCATCAACGGACCCTGACCAAAAATCGCTGCCTCCTGTTTATCTACTAAATCTCCATTTCTCGAACCACTCTGTAAAACCTTTCGTCCGGCAGCAACCGCACCAGAACTCACCAAAACCACCTGTTTACCCAGTTTATATAAATCACTAAGCTGTTCTGCAACAGAGCGAAACAACGGCTTTCTCAAACCATATTCGTTATCACTAACCGAGCTACTGCCAATTTTCACTACAATAATTTCACCATTTCTTTCCATAATTTTACTTTCTAAAAACACAAAAAGCCCTTGCAAGCTCATTATTGCCTGTCATTCCAGCGAAAGCTGGAATCCAAGAATAACAAACTCACAAGGGCTCACAATCAATTTCAAATTGTAAACGGTACCACCTTGCACTTAAGTTTCTTTGAACATAAAAAATCCACCTTGCGGTGGAAAACTCAAAAGAAGACTTCTCATTGAGCGCTCCGTTGCCGACACGCTTTACAACACTTTTACGGTTAGCTCCCGTCATAGTTATTAGCTATGCAGCTCGTTTGGTAGGATGCCAAACTCAACGCCTTTGTTAAACTGAAAGTATTATATCCTTAACACAGATTAAAATCAAATTTCCATGGTTACAACACTACGCTATAGCTTAAGTTTGTAACCCTTAATAATCCTCTTTATATTTTATAAAGTTTAGAGACTCACCCCGTTCTATCTTCTCAATAACCGCTAAGGTTACAAAATCAGAAATATTCAGGTAATTCGCTAAAAAATCAATTTCTTCTTTGCATGGATAAACTCCTGCAAATACACTGTCCTGTAGCCTGATAAATCCAAGCTCCAGTAATTTTCTCCTGAAAGCATCTCTATCCCGTTTCCTTTTTTCGGGAACATCAAATATTACCAATCTCCACTTTCCATCCACTTTAAGTTTTTTTATAGTCATATCGTCATAATCGTATTTGAGCAACCTGGTCTTTCCTCTATCAGTAATCGCAATTTTGATTTGGCCATTCACTTCAGAGAAATCAACCATTCTTTGTTTTTCCAATCTCTTGACGATTCTTCCTAAGTCTTTTTTCTTTATATCCTTAAAATCTTTACTTATTTCAAAAAATGCTTTTGCTAAATTAGGAGAAAATATTGAGGCTACAACCAAACCTCCGACACCAATTATCTTTAGAACATCCTTAGTCTTGAGCTTAAATTCGCCCATAAATCCATGATATGTCAACAATCTCCAAGTTACAGCCCTACGCTATAGCGTAGATTAGTAACCTTATTTAATCGGTCAAATCTTGCAGTTTCAGACTAATCATCATTCTCCTCCGCACCGTTAGCCCTATGACCTATCTCTTTATTTTTCTGACTACCCCGTGTTGAGGGTGAGGGAGTCGGAACTATTGAAGTAACTACCGAAGGCGAAGGCCGTGGTGATACCAAAGCAGACGGAACCGAACCTGCCTGCATATTAAAAAGTTCACTACTCACAGAGGCCTTCGGTGGAGGTGGCGGCGCATTTTCAGTTTTTTGAGATGGTTTTTGAGCTTGTTGAAGATTTTTTTGCTCTGCTTCAAGTCTCATGCGTAATTCCTCAAGTTCCCGTCTGGTCCGTTCAATAGCCTCCTTTTGGCCTTTTAATTCCTGCTGTAGGCCTGGATTCATCTGCGGCGCTGACGATTCACTTTTTTGTCCTGAAGCCACCGGTGTACTTGAAGAACTGGGGACTGATTTCAAAACGATTTTATTTTCCGGCATTTTAGAGGCTGAAGGTGGTGGAGAAGTTCCAGATTTAGAAGTTGAAATTTGAGATTTTATGTCAATATCATCCTGAGCCTCAGCCAAACCTTTATCATATTTCTCAATTGAACTTGATAAATCTGCAATCAAATTCGCTCTTTGTTGGGTACTGCTGATTTTACTGATGTCTGAAGCTGCGCTGCTTGTCTGGTTAACAAGCTCCTGAAGGGAAACATCCGCATAAGCTCCTGATGCCAGCAATTTCTCTGTCTCCTCATATCTCCTGTTAGATAGCGCGACTGCAAAATATGCTTTTGTATATGGCGTTAAAGAAGCCGCAGCTAAAATAGTATTCTCAAATCCTTTTTTGATTGGATAAGTAAAATCACCTTTGACCGCATCCTGGGAAATCATAATCACCAGCACCGGAATCATCAAAATAAACATCAACCCAAGCGTCAGGGTGCTTAAGATTTTGAGCATTGACCTCAGTATGAATTAAGAAAAAGTTTTCTGCAAGAAGGTTTCGGACAACCTAAAAGACTAATTTACGAATATCAGAAATGGTAATCAAAACGATCAAACTTAGCAAAACCAATAATCCAATTGTGTGGACATACTTCTCAACAACAGCATGAGTCTTCTTCCGGGTTATCGCCTCTATAGCTAAGAAAAATAATCTTCCCCCATCAAGTCCAGGAAACGGCAACACATTAACAACAGCTAAATTCAAAGATAATGCAGCCACAAAATCCAGATAAGGAATAACCGGATTCTCCACAGCCAAAATCTGCTGAACAACTGCAGTTATCCCAATTGGCCCAGCTACTGCATTAGAAACGGGTGCTAAATCTTTCTCCTTAAATGAATAAGCAATCGTATCCCCCAAAATTTTTCCGGAATAACCAATCAAATTGTAGCTATGAATAGGACCAGCAAATAATTTTTGCATCGGCGAGTCATAACTCAAAGTGACAGTCTTCAAACCTTTCAGAGAAACACCTAATGCTCCCTGACCCTCAGGCGGATTAGCTCTCGGCGTTATCTTGGTGTCGCGTTTATCATTCCCCTGAATATCAGAAACAGATAAGGAAACCTCTTTACCGGCGTTAGCTTTTATATCCTCAATAAACTTCCCACTCTCGATGACTGGCGCTCCGTTAATTGCTATGATCCTATCGCCTTGTTTCAAACCCGCCTGTGCTGCAGGCGACTCAGCAATAACTTGATTAACTAAAATTACCGTATCTTTCTTTTCATTCGCACCACTAAATTTATAATCAGTCAATAAAGGCAATTGTGTCTTAAATCCTTGAGCCGCCAAAACGATATAAAAAAGTAACCAGGCTAATAAAAGGTTCATGAACACACCCGCAACCACCACAGTTACTCTTTTCCAGATATCCTGCTTAGCAAAAGACCTTTTATCATCTAGAACATCCTTGTCACTCTCATCCTCTCCTAACAGCCTAACAAACCCCCCAAAAGGCAGCCAATTCAGGCTCCATATCGTCTCTCCAATCTTCTTCCCCCAAGCTCTTGGCGGAATTCCAAACCCAAATTCCAAAACCTTAATATTAAACCAACGGGCTGCAAAATAATGCCCTAATTCATGAATAACAACCAAAATGAGGATAGTAAGAATAAAAACAATTACAAACATTTGCTTGAGATATTCTAAAGTATATCAGGAAAAAAATCGATAGCTAATGTATCGTCATTGCGAGGAGTCTTCGACGAAGCAATCTCACTCCACAAAATACTACAATAGTTATTAGCGATCAGATATTCATATGTTTATCCGTTGAAGTCAATCAATCCTGAGTTTAAAGATCTGTATAATCAAATTGTCTGAGATTGCTTCGCCATTTCATGGACTCGCAATGACGCTAAACTTGCATTAAATCAGCCTCTTTTTGCTTAATAAGCGACTCAACCTCAGTATTTGCCTTCTCTACAATATCCTGCATCAATTTCTCACATCTAGCTAACTCATCTTCCCCAATCTCCCCAGCCGCTTCTTCCTTAACCCACTCTTCTTTCTGATCCTGTCTATGCTGCCTGACAGCAATCTTAGCCTCTTCCCCTTTAACATGCGCTAATTTCACAAACTCTCTCCTTCTCTCTTCAGTCAAAGGAGGAATAGGAACCCTCACTACCTGACCTTCAGTCGAAGGGTTTAATCCTAATTGCGCACTCATTATCGCTTTCTCAACATCTTTAACCAAAGCCGGATCCCAAACCTGAACAGTCAAAAGTGAAGGTTGAGGAGTCGTAATAGTCCCGACTTCCATAATTTTCATTTGAGCCCCGTATGCATTAATTGGTATATCTTCAAGAAGTGATGTATTTGCTCTTCCGGCCCGAATTGCCGCCAGCTCTCTTTTAAGATGATCTAAAGCAGTCTGAATATTTGTAGCAAATTCAACAATTTCCGGATCCATGAGTTTAATTCTTAATTTTTAATTTTTATCCAAATCATAATGCTTTAATTTTTAATCATTAAGATTTAAGAATTGATTAAAAATTAGAAATTAAGAATTAAAAATTAAATTACTTCCCTAACGATATTCTAGCAAACTTTCCGATTTTGATATTCTCTCCCAATTTAGCAATCGCAGTTTTAATCAAATCTCCAACTTTCTGACTAGGATCTCTCACATAATCCTGCTCAACTAATTCATCAACATTCTCAGGATTCATAGAAGCAATTTGCAAAGCGAGTTCATGTGCTAATGTTTTAAAATCTTCAGTCTTCCCAACGAAATCAGTTTCGCAACGAAGTTCGACCAATACTCCAATTTTCCCATTATGAGAATAAGCCTCAACTATTCCTTCCCCGGCTTCACGGTCTGATTTAGATCCAGCTTTATCAAGTCCTTTTTGGTGCAAAATCTCTTTGGCCTTTTTCATATCGCCATCAGATTCAGTGAGTGCATTCTTACAATCAGCAATTCCCGCTCCTGATTCTTCTCTTAACTGTTTAACTAAATTTACATCAACAGCCATGGACTATTCGACCTTTCTTGAGGATTCATCTACCACAACTTTTTCAATCTCTTCCTCTATCACCGCAGCTTCCTGTGCCATTGCCTCATCTAAAACTCCATCTTCTTTTTTCTCTTTCTCTTCTACCGCCTCTTGTTTCATTTCAGCTTTTGAAACTTCCTTTACTTCTCCAACTTTAATACCGGCGTCTTTTTTACCTTTTGCATATGCTTTAACAATAGTCTCACAAATAATTTTAATTGATTTAATACCGTCATCATTGGCAACAACTGGCCAGTCAAACCACGTCGGATCAGCATTTGTGTCACAAAGTCCAATTACTTTAACTCCCGATTTAAGAGCCTCTCTTACTGCAATATTATCGGAAACTGCATCTACTACAAATAATGCACCAGGCAATTTATCCATACTCAAAGCTCCACCCATTTCTCTAGTAAATTTAGCCAGATTTTTACCAATTAACATCTGCTCTCTTTTGGTGTAACGGGTTAACTGTCCTTTTTCCTGCTCAACTTTAAGGTCAGAAAGTTTCTTCCAGTTTTTCTTAATTTCATCAAAATTTGTGAAAGTCCCACCAGCCCAGGTTAAGTTTAAGTAAGGAGTGTCTGCTTCTTTTGCTAAATCTTCAATTATTTGCTGAGCCTGTTTCTTAGTTCCAACTAATAACATAACCACGCCTGTTTTACCCATTTCATAAGCCGCCTCAGCCGCCTCATTAAGTTGAGTCTCTGAATGAGCTAAATCAAGAATATGAACCCCATCGCGAGCTCCAAAGATATATCTTTTCATCTTCGGGTGACCACGAGAAATCTTATGTCCAAAATGGACACCAGCTGCGAGTAATTCCTGCATATCAGGTGTTTTAATTGCCATATTTTTTAGTCACACGTTGAGAGTTTAAAATTTATCAACGATTCCTTAACCTCTCCAGTACTAATGAATTTCAGGAATCTACAGTACTGAATGTGTGATTTGAGTAGTTTAACAAAGTTTGAAGCTAAAAATCAAGCAGTCTTTTCAACAGTCGGTGCGGCGGGAGTAACAATTACCGGAGAGGGAGTAGTCGCCGGATTCGTCGCCATAGGAACGCCAACAGTATCAACAGCCCCAGGCACTCCAGGAGCCGCAGCCTGCGCAGCAGGAGAACCAACCTCATCACCTCTACCAAGAAGCTTTTTCAAAAATCCCGGAAGTCCCATACTTAATAATATTAACCAAAACACTTTCGTTATTACAATAACCAATATTTACTAGTTAGGAATCTATCTTTCAAGCTTTAAAAAACGATACTTAAATCCGGCAGACTCCTGGAGCTCCTCAGGAAACTTCTTTTTAAACCCAGCTTCGTATTCCGGGAAGAAAGTATCTGCCTCCGAAAAGTCCGCATCCACTAGTGTCACATACAACTTATCTGCAGTCGGCAAAGCCTCCGCAAAAATCTGCGCCCCACCAATAATGAAGACTTCCTCTGAGCCATCGGCATCCTGAGCTTTTTCCAAAGCCTCTTCCAGAGAATGCACTACAATCGCCCCTTCTTCTCGTATCTCGTATCGCGTATCGCGTGTCACGATAATATTAGTCCGCCCCGGCAAAACCCTCCCAATCGACTCATGAGTCTTCCTCCCCATAATAATCGGATGCCCAGTAGTAATCTCCTTAAACCTCCGGAGCTCCTCCGGAATTTTCCAAAGAAGCTGATTCTTCGCTCCAATCTCTCTATTTCTTCCTATAGCTACGATTATTGAAACTTTGCTCATTTAACAAGTTTTGATCTTCCTCTTGGTTTTCTTTCAATTAGGGTGATGTCATGCATGCTTGCCATAAAACGAATTCTCTCTTCGAAGCTTAAACCAGAACCCACGGCAACAGCAAGAACTGCATCAGCCTGAGCGAGAAGCTCTCTCCTTTTCCTATACTCCGCCAAATCCCAGGGTTCTCTATTATGAAAAAGTACAGGATCAAACAATTCTGGATTTGTCTTTTTTAACCTTTCAACTTTAAAATCTATGATTTTTGGCCTAGGGGCAGCAACAGGGTCAATTACTTGTTCTTGCTTAACAATATTTTCACCTTCTGGTGTTTTTCGAATTCTAAACTTCTCAATTGACATAATTTAAGATTTTTTCTCATAAAGCCCACCCGCCACAGTCAACTCTCCCTTAAGCCCCGGATGCGGATCATACCCAACTAATTCAACCTTATCAGGAGTAAAATCCGAAATCTCTTTAACCGACTTATCAATCTTAATCGTCGGCAAATCCTTAGGCTTTCTCTTCAACTGCTCTTTAACCTGATCAATATGATTCTCATAAATATGCGCATCCCCAAAAGTATGTACAAACTCCCCGGGTTTCACGCCCAATATCTGCGCCAAAATTATCGTCAAAAGCGCGTACGAAGCAATATTAAATGGCACTCCCAAAAATAAATCAGCCGATCGCTGATAAAGCTGTAAATAAAGTTTCCCGTCTTTTATAGAAAGCTGATACATATTGTGACAAATAGGAAACCTCGAAGCATCCTTATTCTCAGCCATCGTATAGAGATATTCAGGATTCCAGGAAGTAACTATCGCATTCCGCGCATAAGGATCCTCCCGAAGCTCTGAAACCACCCACGCAAGCTGATCAATAGTTCTTTTACTCCTGGTAGGCCATCTCCTCCACATCTCCCCATAAATCCGAGGCAGTTCTCCCCATTTTTTAGCAAACTTAACATCTCCGGCAATCTTTTCAACAAATTCTTCTTTTGTTAATGCCTCTTTTGCCCCATCAGCTTTGTCTGTCATCCCGCGCTTGACGCGGGATCCAGTGTTTTCACCCTGACCCTTGATACTTGACGCATGATACATTTTATAAGGATAGTCATCCCAAATATGAACATTATTATCAACTAAATACTTAATATTAGAATCACCATTCATAAACCAAAACAGCTCATGAATCACCCCTTTCCAATAAACTTTTTTGGTAGTCAAAATCGGAAACCCTTTAGAAAGGTCGTACCGAGTCTGCCTCCCAAACAAAGAAAGCGACCTAACCCCAGTCCCCCGATCCACATTCCAAACCCCATCATTAAGCACCTCTTTAAGAAGATTTAAATACTGATATTCAGGATGCTCAGATTGTTTCTGTTTCATTATTTAATAGTATGTCATCCTGACTCCCGAAGGGAGGGCGTGTTGCGAAGTCGAAGGATCTGTAGAAAATAACACAGATTCCTCCACTTCGGTCGGAATGACA
>CAYNRM010000020.1:0-14714 GCA_964399555.1 uncultured Gammaproteobacteria bacterium
TGATGGGAATATATAGAATAAATAATGCACGCTAGTGTATAATAGGCGTGAAGAGTCAGAAGCTGATTAGCTCGCACTATAGACCTTAGGTCGCAAGGGATCTTTATAACGCGCGCACCGGCTTTCAGGTGTGAGCATTTTGGTTATACTCAATCGAAGACCACTGGATTTCGAAAACAGGGCACTTAGCTCAGCTGGTAGAGCGCTTCATTTACACTGAAGATGTCGGGGGTTCGAGCCCCTCAGTGCCCACAGGTTATATTTATTGAGCCGGGTTGATTAATTTAAAGTTATTTTTTTGACTTCTTGCCAGATTATTAGATTCCCCCAGCCTGGTGTCCAGACTCCCTGATAGATAGTGTATGTTCCTTTTGCTAGACCTGCAGTGTTCCAGTTGTGGGTATATTTTTTAGCTGTGTTGGCAGTGAAGATATCGTTATCTTTGGAGGACTGGAAAACCTTACCACTGGTTGACCAGATTTCAGTATTTGTTACTACTGTGGTGTTAAGATTTGGCTTAAATGAACTGTAGACTTTTACTGTTGTACCGGCTTGAGCTGTTAATGGAGTGCCGCTGCCTGAGAGAGTAAATTGCAATGGATTTGCTGTCAAAGTGACTGTTGCAACCTCATTCCAGATTAGATTGTTTCCCCAGTTTGGTGTCCATAGTCCGTGATAAACTTTATAAGTACCTGCAGGTAAACCGTTGGTAGCCCAAGTTGAACTGAACGTTTTTTGGGTATTTTTAACAAGCGATTGATTATTCTTTATTGACTGGAACACTCTTCCTGCGGACCCGTAAACTTCTACATCTACTAAAACCGAGGTGGTGTTGGACGAAGTAAATTTACTAGTTATTGCAATGTTGGTACCGATGGCTGCAGTAGTTGGGGACACAGAGCCTGTTTGGAGGTATGTTATTGTCGGTGAAGGACTTGGTGAAGGCGATGGCAAAGGATTAGGGAATTCATGGGCCCCGACATCGTATCTGTTTCCTTTGGGTAGAATGTTGCCGTAGAAGTCTCTCGTTCCTTGACTGACGGAGAAGAGGGTGCTTAGATCAAGTCCTGATTCAATGAGTGGTGACTGGGGGCTAATTTGGTAAGCAGTAAGAGACGTTAGTTGGTTAGGGTTGTTGATAGTGCCGCCTCCGCCAGGATTATTTAATTGAGGATTTAAGTTCAGTCCTATCGGGGCATCGCTTAACTTTTCCTGATTGGTTGCACTTTGCCAGTTTCCTAATGAAGAATAGTCTGCGCTTCCCCATTTTACTTTAAAGGGATTTCCAGAAGAGTAATAGTTATTTCCCTGGAAAAAGATATTTTGACCTGTAGATATTTGGGGGGCTGTTACGTCTACTAAAATTGATCCGCCTGTGGTTATTAGATTATTGTTTCTCACGTAAAAACCGTTTACAGATTGTGCCTCAATTCCTAAATTCGTTAATGCTATGGCGGGAGGAAAACCATTTGAATTTGGGGTCATATAAATTGTGTTGTTATAAATTTGAGTATTATCTGTTCCACCCCAAACATGGATTGCCCCGTAAGTTGCTAGTTTACGAGAGTCGTTTTGACTGATGTTATAACGGATGGTGTTATTCTTGTGATTTCGATTCGGCTGACTATGAGCTATTAAAAAACCCGCACCATCATTGTCGTGGGAATAGTTGTACTGCATGACAGAATTGGAGACATTTTGATCAAAATCAAAACCGTCCCCGTCAACATTAGAGCTGGTTTTGTTGGAATAGGACTCATTAAACTGGAAAGTAATATTATTCGAATCGTAGGCCCAAATTCCGACTCCACACTCGTTGGCAAAACAATTGACACCGTTGTTATATGCTAAAGACCTTTCAACTGTTCCTCCACTTACAGACCCCAGTACAATCCCACTTCCCGTATTCTTAGTTGAGGAGGGGTCACCGAGGTTATTGAAAAATTTGCTGTCTGTTACAAAGACGTTCTCATGAGCCGGATAAGACTGGGCATAAGTTCCAAACCCGGCTGATTTATTATCATGGAAAGAAGAGTTGGCTACCCGGATGTTCTTATAACCGCTGAGGTTATTCCATGAACCCAGGGATGCGCCAGATTTACCATAGCCGCTTACATCAATATTATCCAAAGTTATTGTGTCGAGCTTTTGGTTGTTACCCAAATCCATATAAAAGGAGAGGCCATCATTTGTGTTAGAGGAAGCTCCAGCGCCAACAAAATTTAGGTTTGAGAAAGAAAAACCACCGCTATTATATATGAATGCACCGCTTTCACTCCCTGAGTTGATTGTTGATTTGCCTGTACCGTATGAGGTTATAGTCACAGGATTTTGAGCTGTTCCTGTGTCTTCGCTATCGAAGTATAGACTTCCAGAAAATTCCTTTCCTCCTTCAAATAACACCTTATCCCCAGACTGAAAAATCGAATTGTTTACTTTATTAATGGTTTTCCAGGCTGTTTCAGGAGAGAGTCCGGTGTTAGCGTCATCTCCATTTGGACTCACATAGTAGCTGGTGGAGGCGGCGGGAGTAAGCTTAGGGAAGTAAATATAAATACTTGCAACTAGTGCGACAATACCCAGAATTTTGAATAAAAAGAACATCTTAATTATGTATAGGATAATAAAATAGGAAAGTCAATCTAAAGAAATATCAGAAGCCAGATTTTGTGTAGGATTTATTGACCATAGACAATATGTGGAGTAAAGTTAATTTATGGATTCGGCTTGGAAGATTCTTTATTTGTTTGGGGGGATTTTCTTTTTGTTGACACTTATTATTAATTTTTTAGTGAAGACATTTCCTAGACTGCCAGGTGATATTGATTTGCGCTATCCGAGCTTTCAGATGTATTTGCCCTTTACTTCGGCGATTGTCTCGACAGTCCTTCTCACAATGTTAATTAATTACTTCTTTAATTAGAGAGTGAGAATGGATACTACTCCCAATTTGTTCTGCAAATTACTGAAGCAAATCGGAGGTTTGTTTTAAGACCCTGACCCCCTGCCTTTAAATGAAAAGTCCACCATTTAGGTGGAGTTTTTCTTTTAGAGCGGGAGAAGGGATTTGAACCCTCGACATCCTCGTTGGCAACGAGGCGCTCTACCACTGAGCTACTCCCGCGAGCGTAGCGAGCGGTGAGTAGGCTCTGCCTAACTCCCGCCGAAAGCCTGGCTTTCGTAAACGCTAAACATGTGCCACAGTCTGGAGTCGAACCCGAATAAGACGCTCTTCAGGCGCCCGCCTTGACCACCTTGGCTACTGTGGCGTAACCGACATAGCAAGCTTTCGCTTACTGTGGCTGATTAAGCACAAGAGCAATTTTACGTTTTCTTAAGTTAAAAGGCAACAAGACCTAAAAAATCTCCCCTTTGATTTACTCTTTGTACAAATTTCTTTGTTTGGGCCCGAGTAAACCTGGGGGGAGATTTTATTTAACTACACAGCTGGTGTAGGTTCTGTTGCAGGTGCTCCAGGCATTGCTGGTGCTTCCGCTCCAGGCATTGTTTCAGGCATAGCGCCTGGCATTGCTGGTGCTTCTGCTCCAGGCATAGGCTCTGATCCAGGTGTTGGTTCAGGCATAGCTCCAGGCATTGCTGGTTCTGTTGCAGGCATGCCACCTGGCATAGCTGGTTCAGTTGGTGCAGGCATTCCACCACCCATAGGATCTGGTGCTGGGGTTGCTGGTGTCATAGGATCTGCTGGAGGTGTTCCTCCGTTATTCATTCCATCCATTATTAAAAATCACCGCCTTTCTTTTCTTCTACTAGTTTAATGTAAGACTTTCAAAATACACAAGAGTGAATTTAAATCATGAGTTCGAGGAAATTTATCTGAGCTTAGTAAGTAATTTGCAAGAAACTGTTGGCAGCTTGGGCGGGGTAGCCTTCGGTTAGGGTTTTGAGTTGAACTGTGTAGGTGTTTGAACCGTTGAATAGTTTGAATGGTCCTGATGTGAGACTGATAGGTTTATCGGATGAGGTTGAGACTTCTGAAGGGAGGATGGCTAAACTGGTCTTGGGATTTACTAATTGTGCAAAAGCTTGGCCCTGGCCGACGTAGACTGAGAGGTTGATGATGAGATAGGCGTTTTTGTAACCTGGGTAGTCGGCCGTGTCGAGGGTGATAGAGCCTGAAGTTAGATTAGTCCATTCTTTTGAATTGACTTCCCCGCCGGGATTGATTGGTATTAGGACCGAGGATTTTTTTGAATTGTTTGTGACTGTTGAGGTTTTGTGGGATGTTTTCTTTGATTCCAGATCGGAGAGTTTAGAGAGTAGTGCGGAGTTAGAGCTTTCCAGAGAGACTACTTTATTTTCAAGATTATTCAGTTTGTCCGACAGACCAACAATTTGTGAGGTATCTGTGATTTTCTGGTCACTAATTATTACGGGTGAAGTTTTTGTGGGGAGTAGGAACCAAAAGATCAAACCAATAAGTGCGAATATTGGGAGAAGCATTATGGCCAGTTTGAGCATTAGATAAATCATACATCTTTGATACAATCTTTGGTATGAGCCCAATTATTTCGGTTAGAGATTTAAAAAAATATTATCAGATTCATGAAAAAGAGCCGGGAATTTCGGGGACAATTAAGTCTTTGTTTAACAGGAAATATTCGGATGCTAAGGCGGTTGATGGGATTTCTTTTGAGATTGAGGAAGGAGAGTTAATAGGATTTATAGGGCCTAATGGAGCCGGGAAGACTACGACGCTTAAGGTTTTGTCGGGACTGCTTCATCCAACTTCGGGAGATGTTGAGGTTTTGGGGCATAAGCCCTGGATTCGCAGGAATGAGTTTTTAAAACAGTTTGCGTTGATTATGGGGCAAAAGAATCAGTTGTGGTGGGATTTGCCGGCGATTGAAACCTTTTTACTTAACAAGGAAGTTTATGATGTTTCGGACTTGGATTTTGATAAAAGATTAAAAGAGCTTTCGGGACTTTTGGATGTAGATGATTTTCTTACGGTGCAGGTAAAGAAGCTTTCTTTAGGGCAGCGGATGAAAATGGAGCTTATTGCGGGACTGATTCACGAACCAAAGCTGCTCTTTTTAGATGAGCCAACGATTGGGCTGGATGTGGTGATGCAAAAGAAGATGCGGGATTTTATCAGAGAGATTAATGAGCTTAAGAAAACTACAGTAATCCTGACCAGCCATTATATGCAGGACGTTAAGGAGCTTGCTAAACGGGTTATTGTTATTGATCACGGAAAGATACTTTTCGATGGGAGCCTTTCGACTATTATCAAAAAGTTTGCTAATACTAAAGTCATTACAGTTGTTTTAGAAAAACCGGTTCCTAAAGCTGATTTTTCCGAATTTGGGATTGTTAAAGAGTCAGATCCGTTAAATCTTTCTATTTCGGTAAAACGGGAGAAAGTTGCTCAGGTTGCGGAAGTTTTATTAAAGAAGTATCCGGTTGAGGATCTGAATATCGAGGAAGTTGGGATTGAAGATATTATTCGTGAGGTTTTTGAGGCCAAAGGTTAGGTATGGAAAAGTATTGGGTTGTTATCAGAAATACCTGGAATGAGATGACAACTTACCGCTTAAGCTTTGTGATGTGGCGAATTAGGGTGTTTTTACAGCTCTTAACTGTTTACTTTATTTGGGCATCGGTTATGCCAACTGACAGCACTTTGTTTGGTTACAGCCGGGAATTGATGCTGACATATGTTTTAGGAACGCAACTTATTAATTCAATTGTTTTTTCCAGTCGGACTCAGGAAATTGCCGAGAATATAAATAGCGGGGATTTATCAATTTTTTTGCTGAAGCCGCTTGGCTATTTTAAATATTGGTTTGCGAGAGATTTAAGCGACAAGACGATGAATTTGGCTTTTTCGGTAGTCGAACTTGTGATCTTCTTTTTGATCCTCTCTCCCCCATTGTTTGTTCAAACAAATATGATGCTACTTAGCTTATTTGTTTTTTCAACTTTTCTGGCTGTTTTACTCAATTTTGTAATTGGTTGTTTGATGTCAATGATTGGGTTTTGGAGTTCTGAGGTTTGGGCGCCGAGGTTTGTGTTTTATGTAATTATTTCTTTTTTTACGGGCGGTCTGTTTCCTTTAGATATTTTACCGAAGCCATTGTTTAATTTCCTGGAGCTTTTGCCTTTCACATACCTGCAGTTCTTTCCTCTAAAAGTTTATCTAGGTCAAGTTGGAGTAGCTGATATTTTCAAAGGTTTGATGATTTCCGGGGTTTGGATTGGAATTCTTTATACAGGATTGTATGTCGTTTGGAATAAGGGATTGACTAAGTTTAGTGCGGCAGGCAGATGATTTGAGATATGAAAAAATACTTTAGATTGTGGTGGATTTATACTAAAGCTGCGGCACAGCTATCTTTGGAATCAAGACTAGGAGCAGTTTTTTTTCTGGTGGGGAAATTCTTGCGATTTCTTTTGATGTTTTATTTCCTTTACATTCTTTTGAGCCAAACTAAGAGTTTACAAAACTACACTTTTTGGCAGGTGATCTTTTTTTATGCCACATTTAGTTTGATTGACGGGATTCCTCAGTTTCTTTTACGGGAGGTTTACAGATTCAGAAGGCATGTCATGAGCGGGTATTTTGATTATGTATTACTTCAACCTCAGAAAACTTTGTTTAAGTCTTTATTTGCAGGAAGTGATGTTTTAGATATTCCCCTCTTAATTTTTTCATTTGGACTTTTGATTTACAGTGCTTTTCAAATTGGGCCGGTTAATTTAACCGGAGTTATTTTGTATATTCTGTTGTTTATTAATTCCCTGGTCATAGCGCTCTCATTCCATATTTTTGTGCTGGGTTTGGGGATTTTGACTACTGAGGTTGATAATTCGATTATGTTGTTTAGAGACATTACGCGGATGGGTCAGATGCCGATTACGATTTACCAATATCCGATTAGTTTTATTATTACTTTTATTATTCCGGTTGGGATTATGATGACATTTCCGGTTCAGGCAATGTTAGGATTGCTAGCTCCATACTTGGTTGTATTGTCCTTTGGATTTGGGTTAATTTTTATTTTCTTATCGTATACATTTTGGAAATATGCGCTTCTAAGATATCAATCTGTGTCAAGTTAATGTAAAATAGTTCTATGTTTGTTGATGAAGCTGAGATTGAAGTAGTTGCCGGGCATGGTGGAGCTGGTAGGGTGTCTTTTTACAAACCGCCTTTGCGGGGGCCTGATGGTGGAAATGGTGGTAAGGGCGCTGATATTTACCTGGAATCTACTGACTCTCTATCGACGCTTGAGTATTTTCTTAGTCACGCTGATATTAAAGCTCCTAATGGTGACATGGGCGGACCTAAGCGCAGCTCAGGTAAAGATGCAATTGATTTATTTATCAAAATTCCAACTTATTCTGAAGTGACTGATTTAGAGAATGGTGAGGTTTTTGAGTTTCCAAAACCGGGAATACGAATTCTTATTAACCGTGGGGGTAAGGGTGGTAAAGGTAATTTTGAGTTTAAGTCTTCCAGAAATACCACACCAGAATACGCTCAACCCGGGCTGAATGGTGAAACCCGAAGGCTGAAGCTGGAGATTAAATTTATTGCTCAGGTTGGATTGATCGGTCTTCCAAATTCAGGCAAAAGCTCGCTACTTAATGAATTAACAAATGCTCAGGCCAGGATTGGTAGTTACCCATTTACAACTTTGGAGCCAAACTTAGGGGTTGTAAAACTTGGACCAAAAACAAAAGTCATTGCTGACATTCCTGGTATTATTGAGGGTGCTGCGGAAGGTAAAGGGCTTGGTTTAAAGTTTTTAAAGCACATTGAGAAGGTTGAGACACTATTACATTGTATTTCCTGTGAATCGGAGGACCCTTTGGCTGATTATAAAACTATTCAAAATGAGATGAAGGAATTTAATCCGATGCTTAATGATAAGGAAGAAGTGATTTTGCTGACTAAATCTGATTTAATTTACGAGGAGGATTTGGAGAGTGTTAAGAAAAAACTGAAAAAAACAGGCAGGAAAATTTTACCGGTTTCGGTATATAATTTAGAGAGTATTGAGAGTTTAATTAAAGCCTTATGGAGATGAAAAACAACTTCACGCCAAGAATAGGAATAATAGTCATTGTTATATTTTTAGTTGTAGCAGCTTTGTTGATGGTTTCAAATCGCAATAAAACAACAACCATCACATCCTCTGCTTCGGGATCACCCAAATCAAATTCTACCCTGGCTGCAAAAGCTGAGAGTTTGGGAAATATTGGCGAATATTATGACGGGACAAAAAGCGCAACTGCGACTTCGTCTGCGACCCCTGCCCCAACTCCGGGGAGTATAAAACAGTATACATTTCCTTCATCTGTGACTAAATCATCTGCTGCGAAAAAATTGGAGCTTGAGACAACAGCGCCGGTTGATGAAGTTACTGAATGGTATAAAGAGAAGATCAGGTCACTTGGGTTTAACGCAAAATCTTTTTCTCAAACAACAACAAATGGTGAGATTTTAAACAAATTGTCAGCAGCAAAGCCTGGAGAAAAAATTGATATAACTATCAAAAATGATCAAACAACATCAAAAGTTTTGATTACTGTTGACAGATCCTAACTACTTTGGTAGCATCCTCTCAAATGGCTCCTGCACCATTTTGGAGTAATCCAAAACCCTATTCTCACACTGACTTATGGACGAACAACCTAACTATTTACGACGAGTTAAGAATTCTAAATATAAAACTTACGGCATAGGACTGGTAGTTATTTTGGCTGTAGTAGCACTTCTCGTTGTACTAAATCCTTTTTCTTCGAAAAGCTCACAAGCTGCGTTCACAGCTGATAAGAATGCGGTAAGAGATGCACTTGCAGTTCAGGATTTAAATAAAGAATTCAAATTTCCACTGAAAGATGACAAAGGCGAAACTGTTGGGGAAATCAAATACATTGTAGAGAATGTTGAACTACGAGATGAGATTGTTGTTAAAGGTAGAAAAGCATCAGCGGTTTCCGGACGGGCGTTTGTGGTTTTTAATCTTAAGATTGTGAACGATAGTAACAAGAACATCTCGATGAATACTAAGGACTACGTCAGGCTTTTTGTTAACAATAATGACAATGAACCCCTGTCCCCCAGCATTCACAATGATCCGGTAGTTGTTGATGCTATTTCAGTTAAACCTACCAGAGTTGGGTTTGCTATCAATAAATCCGATAAAGATTTAAAAATCAAGGTCGGAGAAATTAAAGGTTATAAAGAGACGATAGAATTGACTATAAATAAATGAGGATGTAGTTGGTAGGTTTTAGTGAGTAGTTACATATTATATATGGATTCGGAGAATAATAATCCCACGACAGATTTGCTCAATATTCTTTCTAAAGCTATGGATGCCAAAGTTTACGGAAGCATTGAAGTTTACTTAGAAGAAGGGCAAATTACCCAGATTTCTCAAAGAGTCATTAAGAAAATAAAACGCAAGAGTATCTCTCATGATATTAAGGTTAAGAAACCCACTGCCAGAGTTAAGAGCCGTCAATTAAATATACCAGTAGAACTCCAAAGATAATTAATTGACTATAGCCACAGCTCAGTATGGTTGTCGTAAAACTTTTTATACTAGGCCATTATTCAAACAGCTGAGTGATATATAGTAAATAAGTAAATGACACTCTTGATTTCAAAAATATTAGCATCTTTATCATTAAAATTAGGCACTTTTAGCTTCGTCTGGAAAAGGTAAGAATCTTGTTAGAAGAGTTACTAGCCCCTTGACAAGGTATAAGCCAATAGCTAATATCAAATGACAAATATAGTTTTTAATTACCTATAAAGTTATTGGAAACTATACGGATTAACAACTAAATAACTTGTAGACCGACCGCTAACGGAGGCTATCTTAGAATTTTCCATTTAAGGAAAATTGTAGGAGGGCCTCCGTTTTTTTGTAAACTTTTACCGAAAGGGATAAAGAGCAGACGGACCACAGTAATACTCTATCTGCCTTTTCACTCTCGAGTGAAAGCCGTGTATTACTGAGGATACAAATTGTTTATTGAAGTGTTCCCAATCCGCCAGCTGGCGGACGGAAATTAAAGGGAGGAGGTGAAAATACAAAATGATAAATAAAAGAATAGCTACAGCAGTTGCAACAGGAGCTTTATTACTAAACTCCTTCGCAGCCCCAGCATTTGCAGCAACTAATATTACTTTATCTGGAAACGGTTCTGAGTCTAATAACACAGCAAACGTTAACATGACTAAAGCTAATACTATAGTTCAAAACAACACAGCCAACGTTACAAACAAGGTTGATGTTGATGCAAACACTGGAAATAACGACGCTAACGACAACACTGGAGGAGATGTAAAAATCAAAACTGGTGATTCTGCCGTTGGAGTTGCTGTTAAAAATATGTTGAACAGAAATTCAGCAGCTGTTGATTGCTGTGAAAACGGTGATTCATCAGTAAAAATTTCAGGTAATGGAACAGAATCAGACAACGATGTTGATTTAGATATGGATAACTCTAACGAGCTTTTCCAAGACAATGATGCACACGTTAAAAACGACGTTAAAGTTGACGCAAAAACAGGTAAAAACGATGCAGACGACAACACCAATGGTGATGTTGAAATCGAAACTGGAGATGCAGACGTAAGCGTTGGGATTTTGACTTTCGCTAACTCTAACTTCGGAAGAATCGGAGGAGGAAATGGTGGAAACGGTGGCGCATTAAGCCTTTGGGTTAACGGGAATGGTTCCGACTCAGATAGCTACATTGATGCTGACATCGAAAAATCAAATACAGTTACACAAGATAACGCAGCTCACATTTACAACGATACCGATGTAGATGCAGAGACCGGAGACAATGGTGCTAATGACAACACTGGTGGTGAGGTTTCTATCGAAACCGGAGACGCTGAGGTTAATGCATTAGTTGCTAACGTTGGTAACTTTAACTGGGCTGACCTCTCATGCGATTGTCTTTTTGATGACGTTACTGCAAAAATCGCAGATAACGGTTCTGAATCCGATGGTGACATCGATTTAGATCTATCAGGAAACAGTGAAGCATTCCAAAACAACTACGCCGGCTTAAATAATGATTTAAGCGACTTAGAAGCTGGAACTGGAGAAAATGATGCTGAAGACAATACAGTAGGTTACGGTGAAGATCCTTCGATCAACACTGGAGATGCTGATGTTGAAGCAGAAGTAGTCAATGAATTCAACTCAAACGGAGCTGGAATCGGTGGAGACATCGAATTCGATTTCGACTGGGATGAGATGTTTGGCTCAATTTTTGGTTAAGTTTTAAGGGATTTCGGGGGCCTGATACTTGCACTTCGGTACAGGTCCCTGGAAAACCGGATTGGTAGTTAGGGTTTAGGGGAGAGCGTAGAGGGTTTAGTTAGATATAGATAAATTTAAAATAATGAAATTACAGAGAATTTTAGCTTCAATAGTTTTGACAATATTTGTTTTTGGACAGGCTTTCAATTTGCCAGCATACGCGGCACCTGAAGCTCCATCAGCACCTAGTGCCCCCACACCACCACCTACAAAAGAAGCTCCAAGAAGAGAAGAGGAGAAAAAGGAAGAACCGCGAGTAGAAGAGCCCAAAAAAGAGGCGACTAAAGAAGAAAATAGCGAAGAAGAGAAAAAAGATGCTGCCAGGAAAGAAGAGAATAAAGATGAGGGTGATAAGAATGGTACTAATAAAACCCCGGCTCCTTCTGCAACACCGACACCTACAGCACAGGTAACTAATTCACCAGCTTCCTCTTCGGCTCCGACGGCTGCACAAGCTAACGCTGCCTCGCCTACATCTAATAATCCAGGAGGCCAGGAATCAAGCAAGAATAGCGGTGGAACTGACTTAAAGACTGGGAATGCTACTAATTCATCCGGCGTGATGAATTCAGGTAATAGCAATGCAGCTACTCCTTTTGCTCCCGCAGATGGTCAAAGTACTGGTGTTAATACATCAGGACCTTCATTAGGTATAGTTAATTCCGGTAATGGATCAGATTCTAACAATAATGGGTCGGCTACTGTATCTAATAGTAATTCTACAGATCAAGCTAATAGCGCGGCTGTTGTAAATAATGTTAATCAGTCAACTATCACCGGAGATAATCAAGCTAATAAGAACACCGGCGGAAACGTTAATCTTGAGACTGGGGATGCGAATGTTACCGGGACAATTATAAATTCTCTTAATACTAACGTCTCCGGGGTTGCAGTTGCGGAGTTTAATGTTGAGGAAGATCACAAGGGTGATATTGTTTTGGACTTTGCTAAAGGGTGTGTGTCTAATTGCGGTACCGGAGGAGTGAAAGTTGCGAATACCGGTAATGGGGCTGATTCTACCAACTCAGGGAATGCGGATATAAATAACTCTAACTCGACTAACCAATTTAACGAAGCTGACGTTGCTAACAATATGACTCTTTATGCTGACTCCGGTAACAATGATGCCAGCGATAATACCAACGGAGATGTGAATATTAAGACAGGAGATGCGAATGTGGCAGCTAATGTTTTGACTTTTGCTAATAACAATATTGCCGGCAATGTTATTTACACAGTAGTTAATGTATTTGGAGACTTAGTTGGTGACATCATTATGCCTAAGGAATACATTGAAGCCGCTGGTGGATGTTTAGAGTGCGGCGGTGGCGAGACATTAGCTTTGAATTCAGGGAATGGTGCAGGAAGTGATAACACTACTAATATTGATCAAAACACAGCTAACAATACTTTCCAGAGCAATGATGCCAATATTGAGAACAACCTAATCATTGATGCCACTACTTCTAATAACCAGGTTAACGGAAACACGAACGGTGATAACGGAATTACAACAGGTGACACTAATGTTGACGCACAAGTTATAAATGTTGCTAACTCTAATGTGGCTGGTGGAGTTTGGTGGTTAGTTTTGGTTAACGAAGCCGGGAATTGGGTTGGTAAGATCGTGGGATCTCCTGATGGGACTAATATGGCAGGGTCTGAGGGCACTGAGTTTGTAGTTGACGAGAATGGTGAAGTGCAAGCTGTTAACTCTGGAAACGGTGCTCATTCTAATAACACTACTAATGTTGCTCAAGATAATACTAATACCACTACTCAGGAGAACAAGATTAACCTGGTGAATAATGTTAACTTAGGGGCTAATACAGGCAATAACGAGGCTAAGGATAACACCGGGTCTGATACTACTGTAGAAACTGGAGACGCAAATGTTGTAGCTAATATTGTTAACTTTGTAAACAATAATATTACCGGCGGAGGAAAGTTGTTTGTATCTGTTGTTAATGTCTTTGGCAGCTGGACTGGCAACTTTGTAACACCTGATGCTACTGCAGAACAGATTGCACAAGCTGAGATTAAACCTTCTGCTACAAGCGCTCCACAGGGACAAGTTGAAGAAGAGGAAGAAGAAGTTGAGGAAGAAAGTAACACAACATCAAGCACAACCAGAAAAACTAAGAGAGTTAAAGCCTCCCCTACTGCTACACCAGTAGTTGCAGCACAGAATTCAGGTTCACCAAAAGCTCCAAGTAAGCCCGCAACTTCAGGATCAGTCAGCGCGACTGTGGGAAATTCTTTGGCTCAGGTAGCTGGAGTTAAAATTGCACCTGGAGTTGAATTGCCAGATGGAGCTGTTGTTGGAAATAACAAGATCAGAATTAATCTAGCATGGTTGGTTCTGGCTTTGCCTCTTTTGGCTCTGATTGCTTTCTCGAGACTAAGAGTTGCTTACTACACCCGACAAATCAAGAGCCGATTAGCTAATAGAAGAGCCGGAGGTGTATTCATGGGATCATTGATTGCTGCTACTGTCTATCTGCTCAACAGGGTTAGTTAATATTTCACCTGCTGCCTAAACTGCCGAAAAGATTTCTTGTTCATGAAATCGAAAATATTTGTCAGTGTATTCACTGCCACTTTACTGGTTATTAACCAGTTTTTTGCGTATTCTGTTTATGCGGATGAGTATTCTATCTCTGGCAATGGTGAGGGTTCTTCCAGTAATGTTGAAGTTAAGCGAGATGAATCTGCAAATGCAAAACAAAGTAATCAGGCTGAAGTTAACAATGAGGTGAAAACCGAAGCCAATACTGGAAATAATGAGACTTCAGGAAATACTGGAGACGAGGCAAGGATTGAGACTGGTTATGCCAGGCAGCAAGTTACAGTTGAAAACTCCGGGAATAACAATGTGGCTACTAATGGCTGTTGTCCTGATTCAGAGGAGTCTTCTGCTCAGATAATTGGTATTGGCTCTGGCTCTTCTAATGGTATAACTCAGACTCAAAACAATAACACTCAGATTTCTCAGAATAATAATTTAAGGATAAGTAATAATGTTCAGACTAACGCCAATACCGGAGATAATGAGGCTTCGGACAATACGGGGGATGTCACGATTGTTACCGGGAATGTTAATACGCGTATTGGGGTTGCTAATCAGAACTTAAACAATTCTTTTGCTTCAGTTTCTAAACCTGATTCATCACTTAATACAAAGGTTGCAGGGAATGGGGTTGGGAGCTCCAATCAGATAGAGAGTGATTACAATTCTGATGATGAATATGTAGTAAATAATTATTTGGAACTGAATAATAATTTAGGCATTTATTCTAATACAGGAGGAAATAAAGCGAGTAGGAATAATGGTAAGGTGTTTATAACTACGGGGAATGTTTATTTAGATATAATTTTGAGCAACAGATTCAATAG